>CAYVPD010000129.1:0-5089 GCA_964453545.1 uncultured Gemmatimonadaceae bacterium | reverse complement strand
AAGGCTACGAAGCGGCGCAAGTCGCGGCCATACGCTTCGACGCTGCGAGTCGAAAGACCGCGTTCGAACGCTACAAAGTCGCTGAAGAGTTCGAGGCGGAACGCCCGCGCTACAGCATCATCTGACGGACTCATGCGCCCCGCACCTCCTCGTCGTGGGCATGCCGTGTGCGCCACCACCAGCGGGCGATGAGCGCCACCACCAGCAATGCGATGACCAGCAGCACCCGGTTGGTGCCCGACAGCCAGGCCTCCACCCGCCCCAGGTTGCGACCCGCGATGAGCCCGGCCTGAAGCAGCGCACCGTACCAGATCGCAGAAGCCACAGAGATGGACAGCGCCGTTCGGGCAAACGAGAGATGGCCGATGCCGGCAAAGGCGGGCACGATGGCCCGCAAGCCCGGCAGAAAGCGCGCGATGAAGACAGCAAGCATGCCCCAGCGCTGGTAGAACGTTTCGATGCGCGTCAGTTGGCGTGCATTCAAGAGCCAGCGGCCGGCACCCTGCTCGAAAAAGAGGCGCCCGTAGCGACGTCCCATGCCGTAAACCACCAAGGCACCCAACACATTGGCGCCCCAGGTGACAAACCAGGCCAACCCGGGCGTTACGGTGCCTTGCGACGCCAGCAGACCGGCAACCACAACGAAGGTGTCGGCAGGTAGCGGAGGAAACAGATTCTCGGCGACAGCACCTGCAGCGATGACCAGATAGACGAGGCCTGCAGGAAGCGAGGCCAGACCGCTCAGCAGATCAGCGAAGCTGCTCACCTGCATCTGGAATCGAATCGACAAGCGCTACGGCGTGCACGGCCAGACCTTCGCCGGCGCCGATCCACCCGAGCCCTTCGTTGGTCTTGCCCTTGATCGAGACCCGGTCGGCCGCGATGCGAAGCACTTCGCCAAGGCGCTGACACATGGCCTCAGCCCACGGCCCGATCTTGGGGGTCTCGCAGACCACGGTGACATCAACATTGACCACCATGAAGCCGCGCTGCTCGAGCACATCGATCGCGCGCTCCAGAAGGCGTAGCGAGTCGGCCCCCTTCCAGGTGTCGTCGTCGGGGGGAAAGTGGCTGCCGATGTTGCCAGCCCCGGCCGCCCCAAGCACGGCGTCCGTCACCGCATGGCAAACCGCGTCACCATCGGAGTGGGCCCGCAGTCCCGCGTGATCAGGGATCTGCACACCGCCCAGCACCAGCGGTACTGCCGCATCGAAGCGATGCGAATCGTAGCCGACCCCTACCCGCATCTCGACGTCAGCGGTCGTCCCAGCGGCGCAGGGCCAGACACACGTTATGCCCTCCGAAGCCGAACGAATTGGACAGGGCAAGGCCGACCTCGCGCTCGACAGCGCCACTGGTGGCGTAGTCAAGGTCGCAGGTTGGATCGGGCGTCGTGTAATTGATCGTCGGCGGAATGCGGCTCTCGCGGCTGGCCTGCAGACAGACCACCGCCTCGACGGCACCCGCTGCACCGAGCTGATGCCCGGTCATCGACTTCGTCGATCCCACGATGATCTTGTGCGCGTGCTCGCCGAGCACCGCCTTGATCGCAAAGGTCTCATGCTCGTCGTTGACGGGCGTCGAGGTGCCGTGCGCGTTCACGTAGTCGACGTCTTCGACCGAGGCACCAGCATCGGCCAACGCCAAGCGCATCGCCTCTTGCGCACCGGTGTGACCCGGGGGCGGCGAGGTGATGTGGTATGCGTCTCCGGTCGCGCCATACCCGACCACCTCTCCGAGGATCGTGGCACCCCGCGCGACTGCATGCTCGAGCTCTTCGAGCACCAGAGCCCCGGCCCCCTCGCCGATCACAAAGCCGTCGCGCGTCGCGTCGAAGGGCCGGCTCGCCGTCTGCGGCTCGTCGTTTCGCGTGGTCATGGCCTTCATGGCCGCAAACCCGGCAACCGTCATGGGGGTGATCGTGGCCTCAGCGCCACCAGCCAGCATGAGATCGGCATCACCCCGCTGAATCACACGGAAGGCATCACCGATCGCATGAGCGCTCGACGCACACGCCGAGACCGTCGCATAGTTCGGCCCCTTGGCGCCGAATCTGATACTGATCAGACCCGCCGAGATGTCAGGAATAAACATGGGAATGAAGAACGGGCTGACCCGCCGCGGACCCTTTTCGAGCATGATGCGATGCTGCTCTTCAAAGGTCGAAATCCCACCGATGCCACTGCCAAAAATGACGCCGAAACGCTCCGGAGGCGTCCCCTCCGGAAGCCCGTCGGCGAGTCTTGCCTGATCGACCGCCTGCTGGCTGGCCACCAGGGCAAACTGCGATACCCGGTCGTAGCGCCGGGCTTCTTTGGGGTCGAGCACACTCGACGTGTCGAAGTTCTTCACCTCGCACGCAACGCGCGTCGGGAATTCTTCGGTCGCCTCAAAGAGCGTGATCGGCCCTCCCCCACTCTGACCTGCCAGGAGGGCGCTCCACGTCGAGGCAACATCATGACCGACCGGAGTCACGACTCCGGTACCGGTGACCACGACGCGCCGCGAACGGTTTTGGCTATGGTTCGAATTCATTGTCAGAGAGGGTTGCAGAACGTTGCTGAGACGCAGCCCGCAGGCTTCGTCAGCTGCCCGCCCGCTTCTTCAGGTAAGCGATCGCATCACCGACGGTCATGAGCGTCTCGGCGTCTTCGTCGGGAATGTCGATGCCGAATTCCTCTTCGAACGCCATCACGAGCTCAACCGTGTCGAGCGAGTCGGCACCGAGGTCTTCGACAAACGAGGCCTCGTCCGTGACCTTCTCAGCCTCTACGCCCAGCTCGTTAATGATGATCTCACGAACTTTGGATTCGGCGTCAGACATGCCATCCCCCTTGTATCTGGTTGTTGGGTGAAACGAAAATCATGCGAATGTTGCAGTGCTGAAAACCTGCCGTTCGGGCCACGCCCAAACTACATCACCATTCCGCCATCGACTGACAGAACTTGGCCCGTAATGTAGCGTGCCGAGGGCCCGGCGAGAAACCGTACCACACCGGCGATGTCTGCAGGATCCCCGAGCCTCTGCATGGGGATTCCGGAGAGCAACGCTTGGGTCTGCTCTTCTGTGAGGTCTGCGGTCATATCGGTGCGAATGTAGCCTGGCGCGATTGCGTTGCAGCGTACGCCTCGCGATGCGAGTTCACGCGCCACACTACGGGTGAAACCGAGCAGCCCGGCCTTGGAGGCAGCGTAGTTGGCCTGCCCCGGATTGCCCATGAGCCCGACCACCGACGAGACGTTGATGATGGTACCATCACGGCGCTTCATCATGCCGCGATAGACGGCACGCGTCATGAAAAATGCACCCCGCAGGTTGGTGTCGATGACCTCGTTCCACTCCTCGTCTTTCATGCGCAGCAAAATGTTGTCGCGCGTGATGCCCGCATTGTTGACGAGAATGTCGACGCCACCAAGATCGGCCTCGACGGCCTCGACCGTCGCACTCACCGCAGTACCGTCAGCCACGTCGCAGGCATAACCAGCGTGCCCCGAGCCCGGAAGCGATGCGGCAGCTTCGGCCGCGCGCTCTCCGTTGCGAGCCACGACGGCGACGCGCGCGCCGGCCTCGGCCAACAGCTCTGAAATCGCGAGTCCAATGCCGCGTGAGCCACCGGTTACGAGAGCGACACGCCCTTCGAGTTCACGCATCGTCATGAGGCCTCCAGTGCTTCGAAGTCAGAGGGAGATCCAACACTGCTGCACGTCACGCCGCGCGCATTTCGACGATTGAGACCGCAGAGCACGTTGCCGGGGCCGACCTCGATGAAGCGGTCGACACCGGCCGCCACCATGGCGGGGATCGTCGCCGACCAGCGTACCGGAGCGGTTAGCTGCGTCACCAGTCGCTCGCGCGCAAGCGCGCCCTCGAGCACGGGCGCCGCATCGACGTTGGCATAGACCGCAAAGGTCGGATCAGAAAACGAGAGCTGGGCCAGATGCTCGGCCAGACCGGCTTCGGCCGGGGCCATGAGCGGCGAATGGAAGGCGCCCGAGACATTGAGTTCAATCGCCCGTTTGGCCCCGGCCTGCTGCGCCAGCTCCATGCCCTGCTTCACGCCTGCCACGTCGCCCGAAATGACGATCTGCCCCTCGGAATTGAAGTTCGCGGGCACGCAGATGCCTGCGGTGACATCGGCGCAAACCTGCTCGAGCGTCGCATCATCAAGGCCCAACACGGCCGCCATGGTTCCGGGGCGCGCCAGCCCAGCTTCATACATCAGCTCGCCCCGACGGCGCACAGCCCCGAGAGCATCAGCAAACGACAGCGTTCCGGCAGCGACGTGCGCACCGAACTCCCCAAGCGAATGGCCGGCAGCACACGACGGCGTGTCGACCCGGGGTGCGAGCACTCGCAGAGCGGCAACGGCATGCGTCAGGAGCGCGGGCTGAGCGTTGCGCGTGGCCGTCAGTTCGTCGTCAGGTCCGTCGAACATGAGCCCTGACAGGGAGAAGCCGAGAACGTCATCGGCCTCTTCAAACACGGCGCGGGCCTCGGGGAACGTCTCACTCAGCTCGCGACCCATGCCGACGAACTGCGAGCCCTGGCCTGGAAACAACAGTGCAAGCGACATGTCAGAAGCTCCAGACCATGGCACCCCAAGTGAGGCCGGCACCAAAGGTCGCCGACAGCACCTTCATGCCGGGTTCGATGCGTCCCTCTTCGAGCGCCTCATCGAGGGCAACAGGAATCGACGCGCTGCTCATGTTGCCGTAGCGGTCGACGTTGACGTACACCCGATCCATGTCGATGCCTGAGTACTTCGCCGTGGCCTCAATGATGCGAATGTTGGCCTGATGCGGCACGAGCAAGTCGATGTCGCTGCCCGTCATGCCGGCCGCCTGTAGCGCGTTGTCACAGGCTTCGGCCATCGAGCGCACCGCGTGCTTGAAGATCTCGCGCCCCGACATGCGCAAGCAGTGGTCGCCACGGGCGACGACGTCAGCGTCGAGCGGCATGCGCGAGCCCCCGGCCGGCCGCCAGAGCAGCTCGCCCAGATTGCCATCAGAGCGGTGGTACGACGATATGATACCACGCTGCCCATCGCTGGTCTTGAGTACCGCGGCCCCGGCCCCATCGCCGAAGAGT
>CAYVPD010000128.1:0-5112 GCA_964453545.1 uncultured Gemmatimonadaceae bacterium | reverse complement strand
CTCCGACTGGCAGTCGCGGCTGGCGGGGCGATCTGATGTCGATGTCGTCCACGCCGACATTCTCGACGTCGACCTCACCGACGTGACCGACGAACCCGATCGGCTGCTCGTAGTGGGCAACATTCCCTACAACATCACGACCCCGATCGTCTTTCACCTGCTGCAGCGTCCTCGGCCCAAACGCATCGTGCTAATGGTGCAAAAAGAGGTGGCTCTTCGAATGGCTGCGTCGGCCGGAAGAGACTTTGGTGCCCTGGCCGTGGGCGTTCAGGCGGTGGCCGACGTGCGTCTGCTCTTTGGGGTGCCGCGCGGGGCCTTTCGCCCCGTACCGGGGGTCGACTCAGCCGTGGTCGAGATCGTACCGCATGCGCCTGCACGCCTGAGTGTCGAAGAAGAGGTCGCGCTGCGGCACCTGTCGCGAATGTTGTTTCAGTGGAGGCGCAAGCAGCTGGGAAAGATTTTGCGCGACCACCCGGAGACGCCCTTCTCCCACGTGCAGGTCGATGCACTCGCCGAGCGACTGCAGCTCGACCTTACGCGGCGCCCCGAGACGATGCCGATCGA
The DNA here is from genome assembly GCA_964453545.1 of uncultured Gemmatimonadaceae bacterium. Lineage (GTDB taxonomy): Bacteria > Gemmatimonadota > Gemmatimonadetes > Longimicrobiales > Gaopeijiaceae > Gaopeijia. The sequence goes on along the minus strand of CAYVPD010000128.1, from coordinate 4,548 downwards.
TCTGCTGCTGGAACTCGCGAGGGAGTTCGCATAGTTTTGTGAATCATTTCACAAGCGCTCTCACGCTCCCTCCCCAACTCTCGTGTCGCGCAACGTTTCGGCTTCCACAGTTCGTCGGCTTTCGCACTATCTGCGCATTCTCGAGCAGTTCGAGCGTGCCGGTTCGGTAACGCTTTCGAGCGAAGATCTCGCCGAGGCTGCCGACACCACCGCGGCGCAGGTACGCAAAGACCTCTCCCAGTTTGGCTCGTTTGGCAAACGGGGCTTCGGCTATCCGGTTCCGGGTCTCAAGCGGCATGTGCAGCAGATTCTCGGGCTCGAACATGCGTGGCGCATCGTGCTAGTTGGGGCCGGGCGCATCGGCGCGGCGCTCTTTGAGTACGCCAATTTTCGCCGGCGAGGCTTTTCGATTGTCGCCGTGCTTGATGCCGACCCCGAGAAGATTGGCACGCAGTGGGGAGACGTCACGATCGAGCCGGTTGATACCCTGGCCGATGTCATCGCCCGAGAGCAGGCCGAGATGCTGATTCTCTCCGTGCCCAATGAGGCCGCGCAGCCCGTCGCCGATCAGGCGATTACGGCGGGCATTCACGGCATTCTCAATTTTGCCCCGGTGCAACTGCGGGTGCCCGATGGCGTCTTCGTGCAAGACGTCAACATGGTGATGGAGCTCGAAGCGCTCTCGTTTGACCTGTCTCGTTCGGCCAGCAAACGCCCGTGACACGCGAGGGCGCCACGCTTGTCGATCGCGCGCTCGCACATCTGAAGCTGGGCCCCGTCCATACGTTGGCGCTCGCCCGTGACGTACTTGGGTTGCATGGGCCCGCAGGACCCTCATCCGCCGCCGTCTTTGCCCTGCTGCGTGATGACCCCCGGGTCGATGTTGACGCGGGAGGCACCTGGGCCCTCAAAGAGGCTCCTGTCGGCCCGCTCATCGACCAGCTGTCGTTTGCTGTCGTTGATGTCGAGACGACAGGCGGCCGCGCGGGCAACGGCGATCGCATTACCGACATTGCAATTGTCCAGGTCGCTGGCGGACAGATCGTCGACGAGTTCGCGAGTCTGGTGAATCCCGGGCGCTCGATTCCGCCCATGATCCGCCAGCTCACCGGCATCACCGACCAGATGGTTGCCGGCGCTCCCCGTTTTGAGCACATCGCGCCTCTGGTGTCGGAGCGATTGGTCGATCGCGTGTTCGTCGCGCACAACGTGGCGTTTGATCGCCGCTTCGTCAGCCACGAGTTGCTCGATGCGCTGGGTGATGCGTCGTTGGGGCCCTCGCTGTGCACGGTGCAGCTGTCACGTGCCTTGCTTCCACAGCTGGAGCGGCGCAATCTCGATGCGGTGGCGCGATTTTTTGATGTGCCGATTCGTGATCGACATCGCGCGCTCGGTGACGCGGTCGCGACGGCCCATGTTCTGCTTCATCTGCTTGATGAAGCCCTGCAGCGCGGCATTCGTGATCTCGACACCCTGCAGAAGTACAGCGGCCGCCGCGGGCGCCGTCGCAACCCCAAGCCGAAATCCAGCCCTGACGACTCATGATCCGTTCGCTCTCCGATCTACCCCTCTTCCGCAGCCGACAGCTTGGCAGCGTGCGCATTCACGCGATTGAAGCCGGTCTGCAATGGCTCGACGGCGGCGCCATGTTCGGCGTCGTGCCCCGCCCGCTCTGGGAGCGGCGCATCGCCCCCGACGAGCGCCACCGTATTCCCCTCGCCCTGCGGTGCCTGCTCGTCGAGGCGCCCGAGGCCCTGGTGCTGATCGACACGGGCATCGGCAACAAAGAAAACGAGAAGTTTCGCGAGATTTACGGGGTGGCCAACGAGGGCTCGCCCACGCGGCTGGAAGACGGCATTCGCGCGGCGGGCTTCGAGCCTGACGACATTGATCTCGTGGTCTCGACCCATCTGCACTTCGATCACGCCGGGGGGCTCACCACCCTGCGCGACGATGGGCAGATCGTGCCTTCGTTTCCCAATGCCGTGCATGTGATCGATCAGGGAGAATTCGACTTCGCTCATCGCGACAACCCCCGCATTCGCGCGAGCTATTTGTCGCGCAACTACGACCCGGTCGCCGAGGCCGGATTGGTGCGTTTCGTGAAGGGGGCAACCGAGGTGACGCGTGGGGTGCGCATGCTGCCCACCCCGGGGCACACGCCGCATCATGCCTCGGTGGTCATCGACGGCGGGAGTGATCAGGCCTGCTTTCTCGCAGACGTCTGCCCCACCGCGGCGCATGTGCCTCTGCCGTGGATCATGGGCTACGACCTCGAACCGCTGGTCACACTTGGGGCCAAGCAGGCGCTGTACGACAAGGCGCGGGCCGACGATTGGTTGCTGATCTTCGAGCACGACGCCGAGGTGGCGTGGGGCCGCCTGAGCCGCGATACCGAGCAGCTGACTGGGGTGAACGAGGGGCTGTAGGTCGCCACTCGGCGCAGGGTTCTTCCCGGGGGTCCGTCGCAGGGTTACCCGGCAGAAAAATCCTTTTATCTTGAAGGGCCTGTCGGAGCGGTCGGCAGCACCCCCCTCCCGCAGGCGCGCAACACATCAGTCTTGAGCTGCTCGTTTCGGCCACCCTCAACGCTTCGTGCCTCTCGATGACCGACCCCTCCCGCACTCCCGTAATTGTCGCTGGCGCACGCACCCCGATCGGCCGCTTTCTCGGCGGCCTGGCGCCTCTCACAGCCCCTCAGCTCGGCGCCGTGGCGATCAAAGCCGCCGTCGAGCGCGCCGGCATCGATGTCAACGAGATCGATGAAGTGATCATGGGGCATGTCGTTCAGGGCGGGGCGGGGCAGGCGCCGGCTCGCCAGGCGGCGATCCACGCCGGCCTTCCGGCGCAGATCCCGGCCATGACGATCAACAAGGTGTGCGGGTCGGGACTCAAGGCGGTGATGCTCGCGGCTCAGGCGATTCGCGCGGGCGACATGCGGCTGGCTGTGGCCGGGGGCATGGAGTCGATGTCCAACGTGCCGCACTTTCTGCGCGGCATGCGCTCCGGCATCAAGTTTGGTGACCAGACCCTCATCGATGGCCTGATTCATGACGGACTGTGGTGCTCGTTTGGTCAGTGTCACATGGGAGGTCACGCCGAGTTTACCGCCGACAAGGCTGGCATCACGCGCGCCGACGCCGACCAGTTCGCGCTGGCGTCGCATCAAAAGGCCGTGGCAGCGCAGCAGGCCGGCAAGTTTGATCGGGAGATCGTCGAGGTCACCATTCCGTCTCGCCGTGGCGACACGGTGGTATCGCTCGACGAGTCGCCGCGGGCGGACACCTCGCTTGAGGCGCTCAGCAAACTGCGCCCCGCGTTCCCCAACGATGCACCCGCTGGTCTCGACAACCTCGTCGTGACCGCCGGCAACGCACCCGGGCTCAACGACGGCGGTGCGGCCGTGGTGGTCGCGTCACTCGAATACGCTCAGGCGCACGGTCTGCCGGTTCAGGCGGTCATCACCGGCTACGCCTCGGGTGGCATGGAGCCCCATGAGCTGTTTTTTGCGCCGATCGCTGCAGTGCGCAACCTCATGACCAAGACCGGCACGTCGATCTCCGACTATGACCTGTTTGAGGTCAACGAGGCGTTTGCGGTGCAGGCCCTCGCCGACATGCGCGAACTCGACATGGACGAGGCTCGCGTCAACGTGTGGGGAGGCGCTGTCGCCCTCGGGCACCCGATCGGGGCCTCGGGCACGCGAGTTCTCATCACATTGCTGAGCGCCATGGAAGACCGCGGGGCGGCGACGGGCATGGCCACGCTCTGCCTCGGCGGCGGCAACGCTGTCGCGCTCTCGGTCGAACGCGCCTGACCGGTGCCCCCAACGCCGATGGTGGAGGGCTCTTTATGAAGACGCTCTTGGGCGTGCTCTTCTTCATCGCGGGTACGGCTGCTGGCGCCTCTGTGGCGCTTCCGGTGCCGTGGACCCCGGTGCCGTTGACGCTGCAGGCGCTCTTCGTATTTCTCGCGGGCGCCGTACTCGGGCCCTGGGCTGGGGGCACCGCCCTGGCGTTGTACCTCGTGCTTGGTGCTCTGGGTGCGCCCGTGTTTTCAGGGGGCAACGGCGGCTTCGAATGGCTCATGGGACCGACTGGGGGCTACCTGATCGTGTATCCGGCCGCGGCCTTTGCTGTGGGCCTCATGACGCAATCCAGCACGTCGACGCTACGGCGTGATCTGGGTGCCCTCTTGGTCGGGCTGGTGGTGCTGTACGCCGGCGGGGCCTCGCAGCTGTGGCTGCTGACCGGTATTGCCGCGTCGCAGCTGCTGGCGCTGGGGGTGCTTCCCTTCATCGCCGGAGACCTTTTGAAGCTCCTGGCGGCGTTGGCCATGCTTCGGGCTTGGCGCGCCTTGTCCCCTTCCGGGCAGGCGGGCGCAGGCCTGAGCCCGGCAACCCTCTCTTCTTCCAGCGCCGTAGGCGGTGAGACGTCTGATCTCGCCGCGACCGCGCCAACCTCGATGGAACAGCCGAGATGAACGAGACGAAGGTGACCGTGATCGGAGGCGGCACGATGGGCAACGGCATCGCCCATGTTTGCGCGC
>CAYVPD010000127.1:0-5114 GCA_964453545.1 uncultured Gemmatimonadaceae bacterium | reverse complement strand
CACACGTCGTCGGGCAGGGTGCCCTCGCCCTCTTGAAAACGCCGACAGGCCTCGGTGGTCACGGTAAAGCCCGGGGGCACCGGAATGCCCAAACGGGTCATATCGCCCAAGTTGGCGCCCTTGCCCCCCAGCAGGTTGCGCACGGCCGACCAGCTGTCGCCCGCCGCTCGCTGTGCGTCATCGACTTCAGAGAACAGATAGACGTAGCACGACATGAGGTCTCCACGTGAGGGCAGGGCCGAAGCTCTGCGCCGACCCGTCGTTCATATCCCGTCGTTGCGCAGCAGGTCTCGTGCCGTCACGGCTCAAGCTCGATACTATTGGGGGTCAATGCAGCATCACCGTAAGCAGCGAGAATGACATGTCTTGTTTTGTGCGCAGGGTAGCGTGGAGCCTCGGGTTGTGCGGGCTTGCTCTCGTGACCGCGGTTCAGCCGGTCACTGGGCAGCAGATTGACGACCGGTGGCTGGCCCCGATCGACTTTCGCGAGATCGGTCCGACGCGGCAGGGCGGGCGGTTCGTCGACATCGCGGTGCCCACCGACGATCCGAATACGCTCTACATGGCGACGGCGTCAGGACACCTCTGGAAGAGCGAAAACAACGGCACCACCTTCACGACGCTCTTCACCGACCAGCCGGTCTTCTCGATCGGCGCGATCGCCTTGGCTCCCTCGAACTCCGATGTGCTCTACCTTGGCTCGGGCGAGGGCAACAACTCGCGCAGCAGCTACTGGGGCAGCGGGGTATATCGCTCCGATGACGCTGGGGAAACGTGGCAGCATCTCGGGCTGGACGAATCCCATCACATCGGGCGGATCGTCGTTCACCCCGAGAACCCCGATGTGGTCTACGTCGCCGCCCTTGGCCATCTGTACTCCGAAAACCCTGAGCGGGGGCTCTATCGCTCTCGTGATGGAGGGCGTACGTGGGCGCAGGTGCTCGCGCCTCAGGTTGAGGGACGCACGATCGGCGTGGTCGACGTGGCCATGAATCCTGAGAACCCGCAGCAGCTCTTCGCGGCCACGTACGACAAGGTGCGGCTGCCCTTCACGTTTGATCTCGGTGGGCCCGGGAGCCGCGTGTATCGCAGCGACGACGGGGGTGACACGTGGCAGATGCTCACCAACGGGCTGCCACAGGGCATGATCGGGCGCATCGGGGTCGACATTCACCGCGCTGACCCCTCGATCGTCTACCTGACGATCGAAAATGCCAACAAGGCCGACATGAGTGACGAGGCGCGGCGCCGCGAACTGCTCGAGCACCGCAGCAGCGCTGGAATCATTGACGGTGAGGTCTACCGCTCCGATGACGGCGGTGACAGCTGGCGGCGTGTCAGCTCTGATGATCCGAAGGTTGGGGGTGAGCCGGGCTACTACTACGGTCAGGTGCGCGTCGACCCCAATGACCCCGACGTCGCCTACGTGCTCTCGATTTCGACCTACGGCACCCGCGATGGGGGTGAGACGTGGACGCGCAATGTGTTCGGATTCGGGGGTGACGACCACGCCCTATGGATTGATCCCGCCGACTCTGATCACATGATTCTCGGGCACGACCACGGCATGGGAATCACTTGGGATGGCGGCAAGACCTGGTTCCACCCCGACTACATGTCGCTGGCCCAGTTCTATGCCATCGGCTACGACATGTCGTATCCGTATCGCGTGGTGGGGGGGCTGCAGGACAATGGTTCGGTGCTCGGACCCAGCACGAATCCGGCGGGCGGGCCGATACGCTTCGAGATGTGGCAGCGTGTCGGTGGGGGCGACGGCATGTACAACGAGATCGAACCCTGCGAGAACCGCTACCTGTATAACGAATCACAGTTCGGACCCCTCGTGCGCACGGACCTGCGCACCGGTGAGCGGGCCAACATCCGCCACAGCGATCCCGAGCTTCGCTGGAACTGGAACAGTCCCATTCTCATTTCGCCGCATGATTGCGACGTGATCTTTCATGCGGCCAACCGGTTGTTGCGCTCCGATAATCGTGGGGAGCGCTGGACGCCGGTCAGCCCGGACCTCACCCGCGCTGATTCTGCAACGCTGACCACCGGCAAGGGCGGCGACGGCAACATTCAGTACGCGACGATCACGTCGATCGACCAGTCACCGATCGATGCCGACGTGCTGTGGGTCGGAACCGACGACGGCAACGTGCAGCTGTCGCGAGATGGTGGAGAGAACTGGGAATTGCTGAGCGATCACATTCCCGATCACCCCGGGTACTGGGTCAGCCGTATCGTGGCGTCTCATCACGATCCGGCGGTGGCATACGTCACCTTTACCGGATACCGACGAGACGATTTTCGACCGTTCGTCTTTCGGACCGATGACTTCGGGCAGTCGTGGCACGCGATCGTCAACGGGCTGCCTGACGGACCGGTCAATGTCATTCGGGAGCATGTGCGCAATCCGGAGCTTCTTTTCGTCGGCACCGAATTCGGGGTGTTCGTCTCGATCGATCTGGGGGCGAACTGGACGCCCCTGCGCAACGATCTGCCGACGACGCCGGTCCATGACCTGAAGCTCCACCCGCGCGAAGACGACCTGATCGTCGGTACCCACGGCCGTGGCATCTACATCGCCGACATTCGGCCGCTCGTCGAATTTTCGCCCGAGGTCATGGAGCGGTCAGCCTTTCTGTTCGAACCTGAGTCCAAGGTGCGCTGGACACGCTTTGATGGTACCAACTATGCCTTCAACAACTTTGAGGGCGAGAGCGAGCCGGAGGGGATTCCGCTCTACGTGCACGTCTCCGACGACGTCGCTGAAGCCGGGTCCCTGACGGTGTATCAGGGATCTGTGCCCATGGCATGGTTCGACGTGCCAGCGGAGCCCGGACTGCATGAGATCGTCTGGGGCATGGATCGCCGCACGGAGCGCTCTGCCGAGCAGATCGAGCAGGCTCGAGCGCGCATGGCGCGCTTTGGTCGCGAGGTCAGTGAAGACGAGTTGCGCTACACCTCCGAGTCGGCACCGATGGCTCGCTATCGCGTCGTGCTCGAGATCGATGGCATCACGCAGGAGCGCGAGGTCGAGATCTTGCGAGACGAATGGGTGCCGGTGCGGTAACCGCGCGAACCCCTTGCGTCATGGGCGGGGGAGGCGCACTTTCGCCCCCGCCTGTGGCCAAGGGTGCCACGATCCCGGCGCGGGGGACTCTGGCCGCGCGATGACCTGACGTCGGAGTGTGGGTTGATCCGCTCCGGCTACGGCACAACGAGGAGTAGTACATGCGTACGACCGGTACGGTGAAGTGGTTCAACGACCAGAAAGGCTTCGGCTTCATCACTCCCGAAGACGGCAGTCGTGACTGCTTCGTCCATCACTCCGCGATCCAGGCTGAGGGCTTTCGCTCCCTGGCCGAGGGTGACCGGGTCGAGTTTGACCTCGGCGAAGGGGCCAAGGGCCCTGCAGCAGAGAACGTGGTCAAGCTCTGAGCCACACGGTTCAGGCCGAGCATGGGCCGCTCCGCTTCGGCGGGGCGGCTCGTGTCGTTTTTGGGAACGTGACCCACAGGGGTGGGTACCTCGCCCCTGTTGCGATCCGGTGCCTTGTGCACAGGCCGCAGCGGCCTGACATTTCGGCGTTCTGAAGCTCAGATACGAGCCGTTCGCCGCAGCGCGATTCCCCCAGCCCGGAAGTACTCAACATGAAGTACGTCGGATACATTGTGGGTCTGATCTGGTGCGGCTTGGTGGCCGCTGCCTTCAGCAATGCCCGCGCAGGTGCGGCTGCCGGCCAGCCTGACGTAGCCTTCTGGTGGACCTTCATTGCAGGGTTGCTGACCATTGCGACGCTGGGCGCCTTCATCGGTACTACCATCCACCGCAACGGCAGCACGGAAGCCGAGCACCACTGAGCCTCGGGCCCCCTGACCTATGAGCCTCGTCGACCTCTCGCCCTCGAAGATCATCTGCGTAGGGCGCAACTACATGGCCCACGCGGCCGAGATGGGCAACACGGTTCCTGAGACGCCTCTCATCTTTTTCAAGCCTCCGTCGAGCCTGATTCGCGGTGGCGACAACATCGTGCTGCCGCAGCAGTCGCAGCATGTGGAGTACGAGGGAGAGGTTGCGGTGATCGTGGGCTCCAGGCTGCGCAACGCTTCTGAAGACGAGGCTGTGGCCGCGATTTCTCATGTCGTGGCGCTCAACGACGTTACGGCGCGCGACCTCCAGCGCAGCGATGGCCAATGGACCCGTGCCAAGGGCTTCGACACGTTTTGCGCAGTCGGCACGCCGGTTCCGGTGGCCCAGCTCGCGGTGCCGCTCAGGGAGCTCGAGGTGCGCACGCTGGTCAATGGTGAGGTTCGGCAGCACGGCTACGTCAGCGACATGGCATTCCCGATTCCGTTCATGGTGTCGTGGATCAGCCAGGCCATGACCCTTGAACCGGGCGACATCATCTCGACGGGGACTCCAGAGGGTGTCGGGCGTCTGAATGCTGGTGATGTCGTGCGGGTTGAAATTCCAGGCGTCGACGCGGTCGAGAATCCAGTCGTTGGCCCCTGAGGCTCTGCTCCGGGCCCTCGTGGTCGGGCGCTGAGTCAGGAACCGCCCCCGGCTCCGGGTTTACCACCGGAGACCATGGTTCGCTCTCCCTCTCCTCTCCCGCTGGCTCACGCCAGACGCCCGTCGCGGTGGCCCACGGCGGTGGGATTTGGGGTCTCTGCGGTCCTGCATTTGGTGGTTCTTCTGTACTACTCGTCGATCGAGGTTCGCTTCGGAGTCTTTCGCCCCGGCGACGAGATTCCGGGTGCGTCTGTTCAGCGGGGCATCGAGATCATCAACCTCCAAGAGGTCGAACAGGCCGACGCAGATCGTCCCGCCGGTCCGGACCTTCGCTCGCTGGAGATTCCCGAGGCGCCACCTGTGGTCCGCGTGCAGCCGGGTCTGACCCCGCAGGTGCCCGTCGTGCCGCGACTGGAGCCCGAGCGCACCGGGTCTGAAGCCGCCCGCCGCCTTCAGCCCAGCACCAACGACAGCCGTCTGTGGCAGCCGCTGGCCGACGATGTGGTCGCACTCACCATGGAGCAGCGACTGGAGAACTACCTGGCCGGAGAGCTTCTCGAGGGTCTTCAGACAGGGGCCGTAGTCGCCGGCGC
>CAYVPD010000126.1:0-5121 GCA_964453545.1 uncultured Gemmatimonadaceae bacterium | reverse complement strand
GAACGTGGTCACGCCTCCCCCACCCGTCCCCGCCGTATCGACCAGATCATGGGCCGATCCGCCATCCACAGAAACCATGGCGGATCGCAGCGCTTCGACCCCACCTGCAACCTCGGCGGGCACGATGCCTTTGGCCCGCAGAACCGCGAGAATGGCGCCCATGAGCACGGGCGAAGCCGTGCCAGACATGAACGCTTCGAACACCTCACGAGCCTCGGCACGAGAGAGATCGCGGCCTTCGGTCAGGGTGCGCAGGTGCGCGGCGAGGTCGACTTCGCGAGGCGCTTCGCTTGGGGCTTGGGTCTGAGACATGCCCGGACCGTAGACACACGGCCCCAAATCGTCAATCTTGACGCGTGAATTCCAGTGACGTGATTCGGGTCAGACTGCTGCTGCACTACAACGGCCGGGACTTTCATGGCTGGCAGGTGCAGCCCGGGTTGCGCACGGTGCAGGGCGAGATCGAGGCCGTGCTCGAGCGCGTCTCGGGAGAGCACCGCACGCTCCTTGGTTCGGGGCGTACGGACACGGGCGTGCACGCCACTGGGCAGGTTGCGACGGCCCACGTGCCCGCGCACTGGACTGCAGAGCGCCTGCAGATCGCGCTCAATGCCCTGCTGCCCAACGATATCTGGGTCGAACGGGTTGAGATCGTCGAGGGCGACTTTCACCCGCGTTACGACGCCACGCGGCGCACCTATCACTACCGGGTGGGCACCGCTCCGCGGTCGCGCTCGCCCTTTTATCGACCCTTTTGCTGGGCGCTCGCCGAGGCGCTGGATCTCGAGCTACTGGAGCGCACGGCGGCGGCCTTGCCCGGCACGCACTCGTTTCGTGCCTTTGCCAAGGCGGGCCAACCGGAGCGCGGTGAGCTCTGCACGGTCTACGCCGCGTCGTGGGCACCGTGGGGTGAGGTGGGTGCGCCGTTGGGCGTCGAGTTCACGATCACGGCGAATCGCTACCTGCATCACATGGTACGCTATCTGGTCGGCACGCAGGTTGCCATCGCACGAGGAGAGCGCCCCGAAGGCGACCTCGCGCTGCTGCTGGCTGATCCTGATGCGGGCTCGACCTCACGCCCTGCGCCACCCGAAGGGCTCTACCTGGCCCTAGTGGAGTACACGCAGTTCGATGAAGGCAGTGCCGGTGCGGGCGACGACGTTGACCCCGACCCTGATCACCTTGGAGACTCGCAATGAAGATCTTTTTGGATACGGCCGACCTCGCCGAAATTCGCCGCGCTGCTGACGCAGGGCTGATCGACGGTGTGACCACCAACCCCTCGCTGATGGCCAAGTCGGCGGGCGACCATGATCCGGCCGAGTTGTTCAAGGAGATCTGCGCCGCCGTTGACGGGCCCGTCAGTGCCGAAGTCGTCGGGCTCGACAAAGACACGATGGTGGCCGAGGGACGCCGCCTCGCCAAGCTGGCCGACAACATCGTCGTCAAGCTGCCGCTTACCGAAGACGGCCTGCGCGCCTGCCGGGCGCTCTCGGCCGAGCGCATCGAGACTAACCTGACGCTCTGCTTTTCGGCGCCTCAGGCGCTGCTCGCAGCCAAGGCGGGCGCCACCTATGTGTCACCCTTCGTTGGCCGACTCGACGACATCGGGCACGACGGCATGGAGCTGATCGGGCAGATCCGCGAGATCTACGACAACTACGGCATCGAGACCCAGATTTTGACCGCGTCGATCCGGCATCCCCAGCACGTGGTCGATGCCGCGCGAATCGGATCGGATTGCGGCACTCTGCCCCCGAAAGTGCTGTATCAGCTGCTGAAGCACCCGCTGACCGACGCCGGCCTCGAAGCGTTTCTCGCTGACTGGCGCTCACTCGGCAAATCGCTCTGACCCTGCCCTGCCTGCGTGCGCACGACCTGATCGACCTTTGACGATGTTGAGCCTGACACCATCCCGCTCTTCTCGCTCGGTGGCGGCCCTTGTGGCGGCCGCCGCGGCGCTCCTGACCGCTTGTGGAGGTGATGCGGGGGCTGCTCCCGCACCTGCGACCCGCTTCGTGCAGGCGCTGCCGACGGCAGAAGCCGTGCAACAGGCCGTCTCTGCCGGGGCGCAGATCGATGAGAGCCGCCGCACCGCCATCGTGCGGGCGGCCGAGCGTGTCGGGCCGTCTGTGGTGACGATCAACACGATTCGCACCGAGCGGGTGCGCCCGCGCAGCTTGTGGGAGAGCTTCTTCTTGCCGCCGAACGCGCAGCGTCGCGTGAGCGGGCTCGGCTCAGGCTTTGTGATCGACGGCTCTGAAGGGCTGATCGTCACCAACCACCATGTCGTCGAAGATGCCGATCGCGTGCTCGTCACTTTTCCTGACGGACGCGACTTTGAGGGCCGCGTAGTAGGCTCTGACGCGCTCGTCGACATCGCGCTCGTGGCGATCGACAGCGACGAAGTGCTGCCCGCGGCCCCCTTGGGCACGTCAGAAGGGCTGCTCATCGGCGAATGGGTGGTCGCCATCGGCAACCCCTTTGGCTACCTGCTCTCCAACAACGAGCCCTCGGTAACGGCCGGCGTGGTGAGCGCACTCGGACGCCATATCGTGCCCAGCGGCGAGAGCGAGGGCTTCTACCTCGGCATGATTCAGACCGATGCCTCGATCAACCCTGGTAATTCAGGTGGACCGCTGATCAATGCGCTGGGTCAGGTCGTCGGGGTCAATTCGTCGATTTTTAGCCGTTCGGGGGGTAGCGAAGGGTTGGGCTTTGCGATCCCGATCGATCGGGCGCTGCGCATTGCGCGCGATCTCGCCGACGATGGCACGATCGAGCGCGCTTGGCTGGGCCTGGATGTCGACGGAGTCGAGGCCGATGAATGGGGGCGCACCCGCGGCGTGATGATCTCACGTGTGGTCGGGGGCTCACCCGCCGCCGAGGCCAACTTACGACCAGGCCGCCGCGTGCTGGCCGTCAACGACCGCCGCCTCGCCGCCCCCCTCGACTGGCAAGACGCCCTGCTTGAGCTGCGCCCGGGCAACCGCGTGCGCCTCGAGCTCGAAGGCGAAGGTGCGGTCGAGCTGGTGGCGGAGGGCCTGCCTTCGGTTTCAGCGCCGCGGGTTCGCGCACTCGACGGTGTTGTCACGTTCGTAACGCTGTCGGCGGCGATTCGCGGCGAGCTTGGGCTGGCCAGCGAGGCGGGTGCACTGGTGGCCGAAGCTGACGTTTCGCTGACGCGCCGCAGCGGCCTGCAACCGGGCGATGTGCTGGTGCAAGTCAACAACACCCGCATCACCTCAGCTGACGAGGCTCAACGCGTGCTTGAGCAGCTTCCCAATGGGCGTGCGAGGTTCGTGATCGAGCGCCGGGGAGGCTACGTTTACCAAGATGTCGTCTGGCAGCGCTGAACCGCCGCCCGTGCCGGACTCGATCGAGCCTTCTGCCCCCCATCCTTCAACCGTCCTGCCCCTTGCCTGACGCTACGCCTGACGCTTCGCCTGACGCCACGCCAAACGCCACCAACCTCGAGCGTTATCAGCACCCGCTGGGAGAGCGCTACGCCTCGCGCGAGATGCAGCGCATCTTCTCTCCAGCGCATCGATACGGCACCTGGCGCCGCATCTGGCTGGCGCTGGCCGAGGCCGAAGCCGAGCTGGGGCTCGACATCTCTGACGAAGCGCTGACGCAGATGCGAGGGGCACTTGGCAAGCTCGACCTCGCCAAGGCCGCCGAATATGAGCGGCGCTTTCGCCATGACGTGATGGCGCATGTGCACCTCTTTGGCGACGACGCTCCGGCGGCGCGCGGCATCATTCACCTCGGGGCCACGTCGGCCTTCATCGGCGACAATACCGACCTGATCTTGCATCGCGACGCCCTCGAGTTGGTGCGCGACCGGCTCGTGGCAACGATTGCCGCGCTCGCCGACTTCGCCCGCACCTGGCGCGACCTGCCGACCCTGGGCTACACGCACCTGCAGCCGGCTCAGCCCACCACCGTGGGCAAGCGGGCCACGCTCTGGCTCCAGGACCTGCTCCTGGATCTCGAAGAGGTGGAGTTTCGCCTGAACACGCTGCGCTTTCGCGGCGTGCGGGGCACCACGGGCACTCAGGCATCGTTCCTCGAGCTCTTCGACGGCGATCATGCCAAGGTCGACCGCCTTGATGCACTTGTCAGCCAGAAGATGGGCTTTGCCGAGAGCTACGGTGTCAGCGGGCAGACCTATACGCGCAAAGTCGATCAGGCGCTGCAGGCCACGCTGGCCGGCATCGCCGCCTCGCTGTCGAAATTCGGGCACGACCTGCGGCTGCTAGCCCACCTGCGCGAGGTCGAAGAACCGTGGGAATCAGAGCAGATCGGCTCATCGGCCATGCCCTACAAGCGCAACCCGATGCGCGCCGAGCGCATTTGCGCGCTGACGCGCCATGTGATCACGCTGGGCATCGACCCCGCGTTTACCGCAGCCACGCAGTGGATGGAGCGCACGCTCGACGACTCGGCCAACCGCCGGCTCTCTATTCCTGACGCGTACCTGTCGCTCGATGGCTCGCTGGTGCTGGCCGAAAACGTCGCCCTCGGGCTGATCGTCAACCCGGCCGTGGTGCGGCGCAATCTGGAAGAGCATCTGCCCTTCATGGCGACCGAGACCGTGCTCATGCAGGCCACGGCCCGCGGTGGCAACCGGCAGGAGCTGCACGAGCGCATTCGCGTGCATGCGCACGCTGCGGCCCGCGAGATGAAAGACGGGCGCCCGTCTGATCTGGTGGCACGTATCGCCGCCGATGACGCGTTTGGCATGGATGAGGCCGCGCTCGACGCGCTGATTGACCCGCACCGCTTCGTGGGGCGGGCCCCTCAACAGGTTGACCGCTTCTTGTCGCAGCAGGTTGAGCCCGCGCTCGCGCGGCATCTGTCGGCGGCGCGCGCGCGCTTGGGTGAGCCCGAGGTGCGGGTCTGACATGAGCGCCATCCCCTTGCCTCTCGTGCACCGCGGCAAGGTGCGCGATGTGTATGCGGTCGGTGCCATCCTCTACGAGATGCTCACCGGTCTGCCGCCCTACGAAGGCGACAACTTCATGGAGATCCTCACCAAGAAGGCGACCGTCGAACCGAGAACGCCTCGCTCTCTCCGGTCGGAGATCTCCGAAGAGGTCGAGAGCCTTCTGCTCAAGG
>CAYVPD010000125.1:0-5121 GCA_964453545.1 uncultured Gemmatimonadaceae bacterium | reverse complement strand
GGTCTACCGCGCCCTGGCCCTGGAGGGCGAGGCGCCCGGGGTGCTGCAGGCGTGATCATGTTCAACGACCCCGGGTTCAGCCGTGAGGGCGCGTACCCCGAGGGTCCGATGATGAACGGTGAGACCATTCAGCGCGGCTCGGTCCTCACGCTGCCCTGGACAGGCGACCCGCTTACGCCCTTTGTGCCGGCGCTTCCCATCGACGGCGATCGGCAGGTGGAGCGTCTCGATCCGAGTGACGTGCCGCTGCACACCATTCCCGTGTTGCCGCTGGGTTATCTCGCCGCCGAGCAGATTCTTGCGCTCATGAGCGGGCCTGAGGCTCCCGGAGGATGGCAGGGCGGGCTCGACGTGCCGTACCGCCTGACGGGGGGCGATGAGCTCACGGTGCGCGTGCGGGTCAATCAGCCCAAGGCGCTGACGCGGGCCACCAATGTGGTCGGCACCCTCGTTGGCTCCGAGCTGCCCGACGAGTGGGTGATTCTCGGGTCGCACTACGATCCGTGGGCCTTTGGCGCCATCGACCCCAACGGGGGCACGGCGATGCTGCTGACCATGGCTGAGGCGCTGGGTCAGCTGGCGGCCGAGGGCTGCCGTCCGCGGCGCTCGATCATGATCGCGCATTGGGATGCCGAGGAGACGGGCATCATCGGGTCGTCAGAGTGGGTCGAAGAATTCCATGACGAACTGCAGGCCAAGGCGATTGCCTACATCAATGCCGACGGCGCCGTCAGCGGGCCGAACTTTGGCGGGTCGTCATCGCCCTCGCTCAAGGGCGTGATCATCGACGTGCTCGACGACGTGAACTATCCCGGCACCGACGCCAGTGTCTACGAATGGTGGAGCGCCCAAGCCCGCGATGGAGAGGCGCCAGAGCTCGGCGATCTGGGTGGCGGGTCTGACCACGTGGCCTTTTACACCCACGCCGGCATTCCCTCAGCGGGGTTGTCGACCGGGGCGCCGGGCGGCGTCTATCACTCCAACTACGACAACTTCTCGTGGTTCGAGCGGTTCGGTGACACTGAATTTGTGTTCGGGCCGATGTTGGCCCGTGTCGACGGGCTCGTTGCGCTTCGTCTGGCCAACGCCGACCTGCTGCCCTTTGATGCGACGCGTTATGCCAGCGACACCCGCATGCATGTGGCGACGCTGAACGAGGTGGCGGAGTCGCGCGGCGTCGAGGTCGATTTGTCGCAACTGGTTGCAGCAACCCAAGATCTCGAGGCGGCGGCCGGTGAGTTTGAAGCCGCACGCGCCGCGGCGGTCATGGGCGCGCCCGACGGACTCGATGCCGCACTGGCGGCCGAGGTCAACTCGCTGCTGATCGGACTTGAAAAGGCGTGGTTGCACCCCGACGGCCTGCAAGATCGTGCCTGGAGCCGCTCACTGTATGTGTCGCCCGATCCGTTTAGTGGCTATGCCTCGTGGATGCTGCCCGGCATCCGCTTTGAAATTGAAACCGACGACCCCGCCGAGGTGCCGGCGTGGGAGGCCAAGTATCTCGCAGCCGTCTCTGACCTGTCAGCCCGGCTGCGCGACGTGGCCCAGCGTCTGGCCCCCTGACGTACGCACCTGACGTTGTTGTTCATTCCACCGCCCCATGCGGAGAAGACCATGCACACACCCTCGTTTCTTGATCGCCTGATGCCTGGCCGCTCGGTGCCAGGTCGTTTCGTGACCGGCCGTTTGATGACGCTGCCGGCATTCGCTGTACTGGCGGCCAGCGTGCCGCAGGCGGTCGTCGCGCAAAGCAGCGCGGGCGACGTCGATGCCATGATCGAGCGAGTGGATCAGGCCGTGCTCGACCGCTCGAAGCTCGTTCAGGTCATGATCGACAAGATTTTTTCGTTTGCCGAGCTCGGGCAGCGCGAGTTCGAGACCAGCGCGTACGTGACGCAGGTGCTCGAAGACAATGGCTTCACGATTGAGCGGGGCCAGTCGGGCATGCCGACCGCGTGGTTCGCGCGCTGGGGCAGCGGGCGGCCAGTGATCGCATTTGGCAGCGATATCGATGGTATTCCCAAGGCGAGCCAGACCCCAGGTGTGGCGTATCACAAGCCGCTCGTCGAGGGCGCGCCGGGCCATGGTGAGGGACACAACTCGGGGCAGGGCGTCAATGTCGCCGCCGCCCTGGCGCTGAAGCAGATCATGGAAGAAGAGGGCATCGAGGGCACGCTGGTGCTCTGGCCGGGCGTTGCCGAAGAGCAGCTCGCGAGCAAGGCGTGGTTCGTGCGCGATGGCTTCTTTGACGACATCGACGTCGTGCTGTTCACCCACGTGGCCAACAATCTGGGCACGTCGTGGGGGCCGGCCGGGGGCACCGGGCTGGTGTCGGTGGAATTCACCTTCAGCGGTGAGGCCGCTCACGGTGCGGGTGCGCCGTGGCGTGGGCGCAGCGCGCTCGATGCCGTCGAGCTGATGAATGTGGGCTGGAACTACTGGCGCGAGCACATGAACCCCACGCAGCGCTCGCACTACGTGATCACCGACGGAGGTGACCAGCCGAATGTCGTGCCGTCGAAGGCCTCAGTCTGGTACTACATTCGGGAGATGGAGTACGAAAACATTCAGGCCAACTACGACGCAGCCGTGCGCATGGCGCAGGGTGCTGCGCTGATGACCGGCACCGAGATGACCTACCGAGTGCGGGGCACCGCGTGGCCGCGCCACTTCAATCAGATCGTGGCCGAGACGATGGACACGCACGTGAAGGCAGTGGGTCTGCCGGAATGGAGTGACGAGGACCACGCGCTGGCCGAAGCCGTGCAGAAAGAGGTTGGCAGTGTGCCGAGCGGGTTGGCCACCTCGCTGACGCCTCTCGGTGTGCCCGGGCCGCGTCAGAGCGGTGGATCTGACGACATCGGCGACATTTCGTGGACGGTGCCCACGGTGACGTTGCGCTTTCCCAGCAACATTCCGGGGCTGCCCGGGCACCACTGGGCCAACGCGATCTCGATGGCGACCCCGATCGCGCACAAGGGCGGTGTCGCCGGCGCCCGCGTGATGGCGCGCACGGCGCTGCAGCTGTTCATGCAGCCCGAGCTCGTCGAGCAGGCCTGGACGTACTTCCGCGAAGAGCAAGACGCCGAGGCGCGCTACAAGCCGTTCATCACGGCCGATGATCCGGCACCGATCGACCTCAATGCGGCGATCGACGCACAGTTCCGCCCGCTGCTTGAGCCGTTCTACTACGACGAGACGCGGTTCGACAGCTACCTGGAGCAGCTCGGGGTGACCTACCCGACGGTTCGGACCGATGATGCCCAAAATGGCGCGGCCGGCGGGACACAGGCTCCTGCGGGCGCAGGCTCAGGAGCGCGCTGATTCGCGTATTGATTGCAGGTTGTGGGCAGATTGGCACCCGCGTCGGGCTCGAATGGGCCCGGCGCGGGGCTTCTGTTGTCGGGGTACGTCGCAGCGCGGGGCGCATTCCGCAGCCCATCATTGCGGAGAGCGCTGACTTCAAGAACCCCGAGGCGCTCGCTCGGGTGATGGGGCGCCACGGGCCGTTCGATGTCATCTACTTCATTGCCACGCCCGACAGCTACGACGACGAGGGGTACCAGCGTGCCTATGTGGAGGGCATTTGGACCCTTTGCGAGGTCATCGGCCTGCTGGGTGACGATCCTCCGTGGCCGACCGATCGAGGCGCAGGCGCCGGGGGCGCGAGCGCGGCACCCCGGCTGATCTTCGTGTCGAGCACCGGAGTCTACGGGCAGGAGCAGGGAGAGTGGGTCGACGAGACCAGCCCGACTGAGCCCACCTCGTACACAGGCCGACGCCTGCTCGAGGCCGAGCAGATCGTTGCGGCGGCGACGGCTGGAGGCCGCGTGCAGGGCATCAGTCTGAGGCTCGGCGGCATCTACGGGCCGGGCCGAGACATGCTGATTGCGCGGGTACAGGCGGGGGCGCCCTGTCACGCTGAGCCGGTGCGCTACACCAACCGCATTCACGAAGATGACGCGGTGGGTGCGTTGGTGCATCTGGGTGCGATCGAGGCACCCGCAGCTGTCTACAACGGCGTCGACCACGAAGCGGCCGCTGACTGCGACGTGGCCGACTTCATCGCCGAGCGGCTGGGGCTGCCCCGGCCCGAGCGACGGCGCAGCGGCAATGCACCGTTGGTCGGCGTGCGCGGGGGCAACAAACGGGTCAGCAGCGAGCGGCTTCGCGACAGCGGGTATGAGTTTGCATTTCCCACGTTTCGCGAGGGCTACGCGGCGCTGCTCGGTTAGGCACCGGGGTCATCGCAGCATTCGGCGCTCAATGAAGCTGCGTGCATAGGCAAGAGGCAGCGCCCCCATGACAGGAAACCCATCGACGACCCACGTCGGTGTGCCTCGCACCCCGACGTCTTGGGCCAAGGCATTGATTTGGCGGATGCGGTTGCGGGTTTCGGGCGCATCTCGGCAGGTATGCCACGCTTCGATGTTGAGGCCGAGATCGCGTGCGTGGCGCTCGAGGTCATCGAGCGCATCGGCTCGCGGGGCACGTAGCCAGCCGTCGCGCTCGCGGTAGACACGGTCGAGGTACGGTTCGTGAGCGCCTTGGCCGGCCGCGCACTCCACGGCTTCAGATGCCAAGAGCGAGTTGGGGTACAGGCCGGCGACATAGCTCAGCGTGATCCACCGTACGGCCCCCGATTCGACGAACTCGGCGATCAGCTCGGCCCGCACGTCACCATGGAATTCGGCGCAGTACGGGCAGGACAGGTCGCTGAACTCGACAACCGTGATCGCCGCTTCGGGTGCGCCCTGGCTCCAGCCCAGCACGGGCGCGACCTCGGTGAGCAGCTGGGCCGTAGCGACGGTCGGGTCTTCGCTGACTTGTGCATGGAGCGCAGGTGCAGCGACGACGAGGCAGAGTGCGGCTGCTACGTAGGACCTGTTTGTAGCGCAAACCTTCATGGGTGCCCTCAAGCCTCAGATCTTGACGGCCAGCCCGTCATGCAGCGCGGTGCGGTAGGCTTTGAGCGCGGGGATCAGCCCCATCACGAAGCCGATCACGATCACGGCGCCAACGTAGGCGAGCTGCGTGGGGCCCGGTGCCGAGATGGGCAGATAGAGGCCAAATTGCCCTTCAACCCACGGCTGCAGCGCAAAGAGCAGCGCGTAGACGAGC
>CAYVPD010000124.1:0-5185 GCA_964453545.1 uncultured Gemmatimonadaceae bacterium | reverse complement strand
GCCACAGTCCAAGTAAATCGGGACTTCTCCCGCTGCGCGCACCCCCACCCGCAGCGCGTGCCACGCTTGTACACCTCCCCTTCGCAACTTCGGTCTGCTACTTTGGTTCGACTGGCTCCCGGGCCGCCGGCAAAGCGGCTTCGGGCTTGTTCACGACAGGGAGGATCGCCCTTGTCTGCGCTCGACGCTGAACTCCTCGACATTCTCGTTTGCCCTGAGACGAAGCAGTCGCTCCGCGAAGTAGACGCGGGGCTGCTCGCTCGGGTCAATGCTGCTATCGAGGCTGGTTCCGTTGCTAATCGAGGTGGTGAAGCTGTTCGGCAGCCCCTCGAAACGGCCTTGGTGCGCGACGATGGATCGGTTCTCTACCCCGTCCGAGATGGCATCCCAGTAATGCTGCTCGACGAGGCGATCCTTATCGATAGCCTTGATGCCTGATCTTCGGACGAACCCTTCCTCTTCCGACCGCTTCATTATGAGGCTTTCCCGTACGCTGACGGCAACCGTCGTCACGGCGCTCGCGCTCCTTCTGACCGCATGCGAGGGCGACTATCCGCAGTCGTCCATCGATCCGCGCTCAGATTTCGCACAGACGATCCACACGCTCTACGTCGACATCTTCTGGTGGACGATGGGCATTTTGGCAGTCGTCTGGATTGCGATGGCCTACATTCTGATCCGCTTTCGCGATCGGCCTGACGCACCCGAACCCAAGCCGGTCCACGGGCATCTGGGTCTCGAGATTGCGTGGACGATCGTGCCGGCACTGATCGTGGTGGCCATCGCGATTCCTACGATCCAGGCCGTGTTTTCGACACAGCAGGGTGACCCCGAAGAGGCGATGGTCGTCGATGTGATCGGCCATCAATACTGGTGGGAGTTCCGTTACCCGGATCATGGGGTGACGACGGCCAACGAGCTGCACTTGCCGTCCGGTCGCCCCATCAGCTTGCGCATCTGGTCGGCCGACGTGATGCACTCGTTCTGGGTTCCCATGCTGGGCGGCAAGCGTGACGCCAACCCTCTGCGTCTGCGGCCTGAGGGCGTCGATCAGAAGTACAACTGGATTCACCTCACGGCTGATGAGGCCGGCATCTTCTGGGGTCAGTGCGCCGAGTTCTGTGGCGCCTCGCACGCACTCATGGGCATGCGCGTGGTCGTGCATGATGATTCGGGATTCCAGCAGTGGATCTCGGATTGGAAGGGTGAGCCGGTCCCGGCTGCGCCTGCTGACGCTGCCGCTGTCGCGAGTGCAGACGCCGAAGCCTCGTTGGTTCGGCCCGCAGCGCTCCAGATCGAAGCTGGAGCTGAGGCCGCTTCCGTACCGCAGGAGCCCGCTCTGGCCGCGGCCGATCCGCTCGTGGAGCGGGGTCGTGAGGTGTTCCACTCGAATACCTGTATCGCCTGCCATGCTATCAACGGCACCAACGCCCAAGGAGCCATCGCGCCGAATTTGACCCTGTTCGGTCGGCGCGTGAGCCTCGGGGCTGGCTGGCTCGAAAACAATCCTGACAACCTCCGACGCTGGATCACGGCGCCGCATGAGGTGAAGCCGGGTGTCTTGATGCCCGGTGTGGCGCAGGCCGGCGGAAACTGGCCTGCCACCAATCTCACTGAAGATCAGGTCGAGGCCGTGGCGGCCTACCTGCTCAGCTTGAAGTAATCCCGGATCGAGCGAGAGAACCGAGCGATGTCGCTAGCAACTCAAGCACAGACTCCTGCGGTCGCAGCCCCCTCAGGCTCAACGCATCACGAGCCAACGGGCCTGTGGTCGTGGATCACGACGGTCGATCACAAGCGGATCGGGATCATGTACTTCCTGACCTCGATCTTCTTCTTGCTGGTTGGCGGTCTCGAGGCCCTGATCATTCGCGTTCAGCTGTTCAATCCCGAGAGCCAGGTCATCTCGGCCGAGCTCTACAATCAGCTGTTCACGATGCACGGCACCACGATGATCTTTCTCGTGGCCATGCCGATGGCGGTGGCGTTCTTCAACTACCTCGTACCCCTGCAGATCGGGGCCCGAGATGTTGCCTTTCCGAGGCTGAATGCCCTGTCGTACTGGATCTACCTGTTCGGTGGCATCTACCTAAACGCGTCGTGGTTTGTCGGGGCCGCCCCCAACACGAGCTGGGTCGGGTACGCCAACCTTACGTCGTCTCAGTACTCGCCGGGCCTCAATGTCGACTTCTGGGTGCTCGGTCTGTCGATTCTCGGCGTGAGCTCGATTGCAGGTGGTGTGAACTTCATCACGACGATCATCAACCTGCGGGCGCCGGGCATGAAACTCATGCGCATGCCCCTCTTCACCTGGATGACGCTGGTCACGTCGTTTCTCATCGTGACCGCGCTGCCGGTGATCGCGGTAGCCCTGATCATGCTGGCCTTCGATCGCTTCTTCGCCGCCAATTTCTTCAACATCGCAGCCGGCGGTGACACAACGCTCTGGCAGCATCTGTTCTGGATCTTCGGCCATCCCGAGGTCTACATTCTGATTCTGCCGGCCTTCGGCGTCATCAGTGACGTGATCTCAGCCTTCAGCGGCAAGCCGCTGTTTGGTTATCCGGTCGTCGTCTACGCCGGTGTGCTTATCGGCTTCATCGGCTGGGGCGTGTGGAGTCACCACATGTTCACCTCGGGCCTGGGCCCGATCGCTGACTCGTTCTTCGTGGCGACGACGATGATTATCGCCGTTCCGACGGGCGTGAAGATCTTCAACTGGCTCGCCACGATGTGGGGAGGCCGCATTCGTTTCACCACCGCGATGAACTTTGCCATCAGTCTCGTGGCACTCTTCACGGTGGGCGGTCTTTCAGGCGTCATGCACTCGTCGGCACCCGTCGACCTCCAGCAGCACGACTCGTACTTCGTGGTTGCGCACTTTCACTACGTGATCGTGGGTGGTGTGCTGCTCGGCATGTTCTCGGGGCTGTACTACTGGTTCCCGAAGGTCACGGGTCGATTCCTGAGCGAGCGCATCGGTGCGTGGCACTTCTGGACCACGCTCATCGGGTTCAATCTGACCTTCTTCCCGATGCACTTCTCGGGCATGTACGGTCAGCCCCGTCGCACCTGGACGTATCAGGCTGAGCTCGGTGTGACGCTGTTCAATCAGCTGTCGACGGTCGGCGGGTTCATTCTCGGGGTCAGCACGCTGATCATGCTCTGGAATGTCATCAAGAGCGCTCGCAGTGGAGAGGTTGCTGGTGCCAACCCGTGGGGCGGTCCCTCACTCGAGTGGGCGCTTCCGTCTCCGCCGCATCACTACAATTTCCCGAAGCTGCCCAACATCAATCTTCGTGACCCGCTGTGGAACGAGGCGGAGCGCCGGCAGATCGAGTCGACAACGCTGGTCGAGCCCGCAACTGAGCCGCTCATGCCCGGGCCGTCGTTTTGGCCAATCGTGGTCGCTGCTGGTGTCACGGCGACCTGGGCCTTGGTCATGACGGGCATCTGGTGGGTGCCGCTCATGGGGCTCGCTTTCACCGGTTTCGGCATCTACATGTGGGCGTTTGAAGATCCCTTCGCTCACTCCACGCACTAAGGGCTGAGTTCAGCTATGTCAGACGCCGCTCTCGCTCACGACGAGCATCATTACACGTCGACCGGGCTCACTTCGTGGAAGCTCGGGTTCTGGACGTTCATCGGGTCAGAGTGCCTGTTCTTCGGCACGCTGATCTCGACCTACATGGTCTACAAAGGGCAGAGCCTCACCGGGCCCTTCACCCAAGAGATTCTCGACATTCCGCTTACGACCATCAGCACCTTCGTGCTGCTGATGAGTTCGCTGGCCATGGTGCTAGCCCTCGATGGGGTGCAGCGGGGTTCGAAGAAGCTGACCATGATCTGGCTGGCGACGGTCGTGCTGCTCGGGGCCGTCTTTCTTGGTTTCCAGGTCTACGAGTTCAGCCATTTCTACCATGAAGGGCTGGCCCTCAGCACCAACCTGTTCGGCTCATCGTTTTATTTGCTGACGGGCTTTCACGGTGCCCACGTGACCGTTGGGGTGATCTGGCTGACCACCCTCCTGATCATGTCGGCGACCAACAAGCTGCCGCCCGAAAAGGCGCTCAACGTCGAGATCGCCGGCCTGTACTGGCACTTCGTCGACGTGGTCTGGATTGTCATCTTCGTTCTCGTCTACCTCATCCAATAGGAGCAAGCGAGATGTCGGCAGATACGCATTCGCACGGCCACGAGGCCGGTCACGCCTCGGTTGGATTCTACTGGATGATCGGCATCATTCTGGCCGTTCTGACGGGTTTGGAGGTGGCGGCGTACTACATGGAGCTGGGCAGCTTTGAAATTCCGCTGCTCCTCGGCCTCTCCGTCGCGAAGTTCATACTCGTGGTGGCGTTTTTCATGCACCTCAAGTTTGACTCGCGCATCTTCACCTTCGTCTTCAGCGCGGGCTTGGTGCTGGCGACGTTCATGATCGGGGCGCTGATCTTGCTCTACCACTTCGTGCCCGGAGCCGCCTGAGGTCTTGGTCGGCGCGTCGGGTTGGCGGATAGTCAGCCGACCCGACGCCGCTTGCGCTTGAGAAAGTCCATCATGATGTACTGGCCAAGCGTCAGCGTGTTGGTGAAGTAGGCCTTGCCTCGGGCGATCTCGCTCACCTTGCGCACGAACTGCACAAGGTAGGGGTCTTGGGCGAGCATGAAGGTGTTGATCGCAATTCCGCTTTTTCGGCAGGCCGCCACCTCTTCGAAGGTGCGCTTGATGATGAACCGGTCGAGTCCGCCTGAATTCGTGTAGACCCGTCCGTCTGGCAGCGTCATGGCCGAAGGCTTTCCGTCGGTAATCATGATGATTTGCCGCATCTCATGGCGCTGCGCCATCAGCAGCCGACGGGCAATCTCGAAGCCCTCTGCCGTATTGGTGTGAAACGGTCCGACCTGCGCCTTGGCCAACTGTGACAGCGGGATCTCCTGCGCTCGATCCCCAAATGTCACAACGCGCAGCGTGTCGCCGGGAAACTGCGTACGAATCAGGTGCGACAAAGCCAGCGCGACCTTCTTTGCCGGTGAAAAGCGGTCTTCGCCGTACAAGATCATGGAATGACTCACATCGAGCATGAGCACGGTCGCACACGAAGACCGGTACTCGCTCTGATGCACCATGAGATCGCTGTAGTCCAAGTTCAACGGCACCTCGAGCCCTTCGCGCTCGATCGCGTTACGAA
>CAYVPD010000123.1:0-5212 GCA_964453545.1 uncultured Gemmatimonadaceae bacterium | reverse complement strand
CAGCTCATGCGTCAGCTCCGCCGCCGGCAGCAGCGGTGAAGGAGCGATCAGGGAGCCGACGCGCGCACGGGCAGCCGAAAGGTCAATGCCTATCTCCCGGGCCACTGCAGCCGCGCGCACAACATCTGGAGTCTGTGCTGACATGAGGCGAAGATAAGGCCATGAACCCGATCCTTCATCATGAATTCGTCACGGCCACGCATCTTGGCGGGCCCCGCCCTGCCCCCAAACACTGGATGCTCGTGATGGCGGGCATTTATGGCGCCGGGCGAAACTGGGCCTCGATTGCGCGCCGCTTCGTGCAAGAACGCCCGGAGTGGGGCTGTGTTCTTGTAGATCTTCGCCAGCACGGGCAATCCAAAGGCTTTTCACCACCCCACAGCGTCAGCGCCTGCGCGCATGATGTGCTGGAGCTGATTCATCACCTACGGCAGCTCACGCCGCGTGTTGAGGTCGAAGCCCTGCTCGGCCACTCCTTCGGGGGCAAGGTCGCCCTATTGGCGGCCCGCCTCGCCGAATCAGACCCAAACGCCCCACTGATGCGCGCCATTTGGGTCGTGGACTCCGCTCCAGGCCAACGGGAACCCGAGGGCAGTGCCTGGTCCATGATCCATGTGCTACGCGACCAGCCAGGGCCCTTCGAGAATCGCGACGCGGCCGTGCGGGCTGTGGAGGGCGCAGGCTTCCCGCGCGCTGTGGGCCTGTGGATGTCGACGAACCTGACCCCGGCGGGAGACGATCCGGCAGCTGGTCTGGTCTGGCGCCTGTCGCCAGATGACATGGAGGCTCTGCTGCGCAGCTTCTATGCGACCGACGCGTGGCCCGTCATCGAAGACCCACCAGCGGGCGCGGTCGTGCATGTGATCAAGGCGCGGGACTCCAACATCATATCTGACGATGACTGCGCGCGGGTCGAGGCGGCGGGTCTGGCCACGGCTCAAGCGCGGCTCCACCGGGTTCAAGGCGGGCACTGGGTGAACGCAGACGACCCCGAGGCCCTTCAGCGGCTCCTGACGACCGAAATGCCATGAAGCCGGCCCAACAATGTCCCCGGCAGGACTCGAACCTGCGGCCTACGGTTTAGGAAACCGCCGCTCTATCCACCTGAGCTACGGGGACGAACCGGCGCAAATGTAGCGCGCCGTCTGCCGGCGTTCCAGCCAGCCGGTCAGCGGTCTCGAGCCAACTCCACCTCGGCAGCGATGTAGCCGAACGCGGCCCAATATGCCCCGTCGACCACTTGGCTGAACAGCTGCTGTGCCTGGGCGGTATCCCCGCGTTCGCGCAAGTAATTCCCTACGCCGAAGCCCTGCGTGGCGACCGTCAGCTCGTCATCTCCACTTGTGCCGAGCACAGCCTCAGGCTGCAGTTCACCCTTGTACATCAGCAACCTCCTGTGGTAGGACCCATTTTCCAAGATGTCCATGTCCGGCTCGATGGGCGCCAGTACAGCGGCGGCTTCGGCCTCGCGATCCAATCGCATGAGCGAAATCCAGAGCCAGTCGCTCGCGGCCACGATGGAATCGTCATTGGTCGACACCTCAAGGCAAGCCTGCCACGCCCTGGCCGCCCGCTCAAAGTCTCCTTGCAAGAAGTACGAGAGCGCGAGGTGGTACCAGATGTTGAAGTGCAATGAGCTGCGGGGCTGATTGAAGGCATTGGGCGCACCATCGGGCTCAACCTCGTCCGGCTGCCCCTCGATCAGCATCGCGGCCCGCTCGAGGTCGGCGGTGGCTGCGGGAAAGTCGCGCACCGTCAGATAGCGATGTCCGCGGTGCCGCAGGAACCTTGGGTCGGCTGGGAAGCGCTCGACCCCCTGCCCGAAACGCTCGATCGCCTCGTTGTAGCGCCAGAGATAGCCAAGCCTTCGCCCAACCCAGATCAGGGCATCGGCACTCTCAGGATGCGCAGCCAATTCGGCCTCGGCATCGGCCAAATTCATTTCGAGCTGGGCTTGATTTGGTAGCGTCGCCGGCCGCAGCAAAGGCTCCCCGAGGCGCGACAACGCCTCTGGAGTGCCCCCATCTCCCATGCGCAGGGCGCTTACCTCACCAGACACCGGCCTGTCGCTCCCAGCCCCACCGCTACTGCTGGGCCCGCAGCTGGCAAAGCAAAGCGCGAAGACAAACGAAACGCTTCGCAACGAGGTAGAAGTCGTGAACACGGCAGCCTCCAGTGTGGGAGAGGGGCAAGGCAGCTGACGTCATCATGCACACCGACATGACGATTTGCCAAGGAGTCGGCGAGCTCGCGCACTCGCGTGGGGTTTCTGCATGGTGACGGAACGCCGATCCGCTAGGGGCGCATGGAACTCACATTGCCGTTGGCGACAGCACGTTCTACGATGTGCTTTTCCGACTGCTCCGTACTCTACTTTGCGCTCATGGACCGTCGCGGCTTTCTCTCTGATTTGTCGCGTTATGCGCTGCTGTGTACGGCCGTGCCAAGCGACTGGCGCGTCATCCAACGTCCCCGGTTTTCAGCCGATCCCTTCGGGCTCGGTGTGCCCATTTGAACCCGCAACTCCATCGCAACCCGAGCCAACTCATGCCAGTTCTGAACCCTCGTGTCGCAGGCCGACCCGCCTCGGCAACGCTTGTCATCAACGAGCGCAGCCGCCAGATGTTGGCTGCTGGGCACGACGTGACCCGCTTCGGCTTCGGCCAGTCTCCGTTTCCAGTGCCCGCCGATGTCATCGCATCGCTGCAGGCGTCTGCGCCGGCCAAAGACTATGAGCCGACCGCGGGCCTGCCCGAGTTGCGCCAGGCCGTCGCCGATTGGCACCAGCGCCGGGGCGTAACGGCCACTCGAGACGACGTGCTGATCGGCCCCGGCTCAAAAGAACTGATCTTTCTCGTGCAGTTTGCACTGGACTGCGAACTCCTTCTCCCGGCGCCCAGCTGGGTTTCGTACTCCCCCCAGGCCGAGCTGCTCGGACTCCCCGTGCAATGGCTCGACACGACCCGGGACGACGGCTGGCGCCTCTCGCCTGAGACCCTCGCACAGGCCGGCCAGGCGCAGCGGGGCCGCCCACAGCTGCTGGTGCTCAACTATCCGTCGAATCCGGCAGGAACCACACTGAGTCCCGCTCATCTCGACGAGCTGACAACAGTCGCACGCCGTTATGGCATCTTCATCTTGTCTGACGAGATCTACGGCGAGCTCGATCACAAGGGCACCCACTACTCGTTGGCCCGCAGCTACCCCGAGGGCACCATCGTTACCGGCGGTCTGAGCAAGTGGTGTGGTGCCGGAGGATGGCGTCTCGGCACCGCCCTCTTCCCGCAGGAGTTGCGTGAGCTTCGCGACGGCATCATCAGCCTCGCCAGCGAGACCTATTCGGCCGTCGCCGCACCGATCCAGCGGGCCGCGGTGACCGCCTTTGAAGGCACGCCAGCCATCGAAGCCTATGTCGAGCAATCACGACGCATCGTGGCACACCTCGGCGGAGCGGTCGCAGAGATTCTGACCAGCGCAGGAATTCAGGTGGCACCCCCTGAGGGTGGCTTCTACCTCTTTCCAGACTTCAGCCCGTTTGCCGACCAGATGGCGTCGCGGGGCATCGGTACGAGCACCTCACTATGCACACGGCTGCTCGAGGAGAGCGGGGTCGCGCTGCTCCCGGGCGAAGCCTTTGGCCGGAAGCCTGCTGAGCTCACCGCGCGGCTCGCTTACGTCGACTTTGATGGGGCCGAGGCTCTCGAAACACCTCCCGACGCGGTCGAGCGGTACGCGGATCGCGTGCTCGAAGGCGCGCACCGCATGGCGCAGTGGGTGGGGCAATGAAGAGGCAAAGGCGTACGGGCCCGCGAGCCCTCGGGCTTCTACTGCTCTTGGTTTTGGGGGCCTGCGGGCCGGCTGAGCCTGATGCCCAACTTCCGAGCAAGGTCGCCCGGAGCCTGCACGGCATGGTCTCGACGGGATCGGCCCCCGCTACGGCGGCTGGTGTCGCCATACTGGAACAGGGAGGCAACGCCGCCGATGCTGCGGCTGCAGCAGCATTTGCCCTGATGGTCACCGATCCGGCGAACACGAGTTTGGGTGGACGAGTACAGCTGCTGGCCTTCACGCCCGAAACCGGCGTTGTCGCCATCGATGGCGCGACGCAGGTGCCGCAGCTTCCCCTACCCGAGCGCGATGATCCGACCCAAGACCGCAGCGGCTTCGCCACGGTCCCCGTACCTGGCTCCGTAGCGGCCCTAGAGCGGCTGGTGCTCGACCATGGCCGGCTGCCCTTGGCGACCGTACTCGAACCGGCGCGTCGTCTTGCCTCAGAAGGGTTTGACGTGCCCGCGCGCCTTGGCACGTCGTGGGGGCGCGTGGCCGAAGCACTGGCTCGCGACCCCGGCGCCGCTGCCCATTACCTCAAGCCCGACGGAAGTGCGTATCAAGCTGGCGAGCGCTTCAGCAACCCCGCATTAGCGCGCCTTTTGGAGGCGATCGCAGACTCTGGCTCGGCAGTCTTCTATCGCGGTCACATCGCCGAGACCCTGGCCCGTGAGATCGAGGCCGCCGGAGGCTACGCCAGCCTTCAGGACTTCGCTGCATACCAAGCGCTCGACGGGGTGGTTGTCGATGCGGAGTACCGCGGCCAACAGATCCTGACCGCTGGCGGACGCGGTTGGGGTAACACGCTGGCAGAGATGCTCAATATTCTGGCCGAGTTCGATGCCCCATCGGGTGAGGTATCCAGTGCAGACCTCGAGCTTCTAGCCCGCGTCATCGCCCAGGCGATGGAAGATCGGCCCCAGCAGGTAGGGTCCCTTGCGCCCAAGCCCGACGGCTTTGCGCTCGAGACCCTTTCGTCGCCGGCCTTTGCCCGTCAGCGCGCGACGCAGATTGGCGATGCGATACGGCAAGGTACGACACCGCCGGTCGTGGGCGAATTCCGAGATCACGACACCTCACATCTCTCGGTGGTCGACTCCGAGGGCAATGCGGTGGCCCTCACCACGTCGATTGGGCCCGCATTTGGGGCTCGTGTTGCCTCCCCGACGTGGGGCCTGCTCTTTGGGCACAGTTACCGCATGCGGGCTGAGCCCGAGCCCGGGGCTCGTGACCTGACCGAGATGACCCCCACCATCGTCTTGCATGAGGGACGCCCGGTCCTGGTGATCGGCGCCGCAGGTAGCGAGCGCATTCCCACGGCGATTCTCCAGGTCATGCGCCACGCCATCGACCGGGGCTGGCCCTTGGAGCAGGCCATGGCAGC
>CAYVPD010000122.1:0-5224 GCA_964453545.1 uncultured Gemmatimonadaceae bacterium | reverse complement strand
GACCTGGAGATGCACCTGAAGGAGCAGCTCTCCGAGAACCCGTTTCTCGAGATGTCTGAAGCCGATATGGCGCAGGAGGTTGAGCTGCGCGACGAAGCCCCGGAGCCCCGTGATGAAAACGAGGTCGACTGGGATGAGATCTTGCTTGACGGGTTTGATGTGGGGGGGCGGCGACAACAGTACGAGCACCGAGAGTATTTGCCTCCGACAGCCGTCGATGTGCCTGACCTGCGGGACGATCTGCTGACACAGCTGCGACTGGCAGAGCTCGACGAACGCGGCCTGCGGCTTGCCGAAGAGATCATCGGCAATCTCGATGACGGCGGCCTGCTGTCATGTGGACTGGAGCAGGTCATTGAGTCAGCCAACCGCTGGCTCGATGAAGCACGAGCGATCGCTCTTCACAATATCCAGCTGATCGAAGACGATGACGAGCGCGCTGGGGAACTGGCCGATCTCAAGCTTCAGTTCGCTCCGTATGACCTGCACGAGGCCGAGGCGATCCTGCTGCGCGTGCAAACGCTCGACCCCCCAGGTGTGGCCGCGCGGAGCCCGCAAGAAGCCATTCTGATTCAGATGCGCGTGTCTGGAGAAGAACAGGGTCTGGGGTTTCGTATTGTCGCTGAATATTTCGACGAACTCTTGCGGCACCGCTGGGCCCCGATCGCGCGAGGCCTTGAAGTCAGCGCGCAACAGGTGCAAGAGGCCGTCGACGGGCTTTCCCGGTTCGACCCGCGGCCCGGCCTCGGACGGCTGAGAGACCCTGAGCAGTACGTCATTCCCGACCTCGTGGTCGAGAAGATCGACGGCGAATACATGGTCTTCGTTAACGACACGAGTCTGCCTCGACTGCGCATCTCCCAGTCGTACCGCGATGTGGCCCGTGATCGTGACCAATTCAAGGGCGAAAACCGCGACTTCATCGCGCAGAAGCTCAACAGCGCGAACTGGATGATTCAAGCCATCGAGCAGCGCCGGCAGACGATGCTCAAGGTGATGCGCTTCATTGTCGATCGGCAGGAAGACTTCTTCGAACGCGGTGTGCAGCACCTCAAGCCGTTGACGTTACGGGAGGTGGCCGATCACATCGAGATGCACGAGTCGACCGTATCTCGGGTGACCAACGAGAAGTTCGTTCAGACCCCCCGTGGCGTTTTTGCCCTTAAGTTCTTCTTTTCATCGGGGCTATCGACCGACTCGGGCGAAGACATTTCTGCGCGCGGTGTGAAAGACAAGATTCGCCATCTCGTCGATGCCGAAGACCCACACAGACCCCTGACCGACTCAACCATCGTGAGACACCTCAAAGACGACGGCGTGATGATCGCGAGACGAACCGTTGCAAAATACCGCGATCAGCTCGGTATCCTGCCGGCGCGGATGCGCAAGCGTGTCTGAGGCTGACGCCAAAGCCGCAGCCGCCGCCTTGAGTCCCGAGATGCGCCGGGACTTCTGCGTCGTGGTCCCTGCGTTCAACGAGGCTGAGGTTATCGCCGCGACGGTCAGAGAGCTCAGGGCCGCATTTCGACGCTACGACCTGAATGGCGAGGTCGTCATTGTCGACGATGGCTCGTCAGACGGCACCGCACATCTGGCACGTGAGGCCGGGGCAGGGTGGGGTGCCCTCAGGGTGCTCTGCCACCGCGTAAATCTCGGCAAGACCGAGGCACTCCAGACGGCCGCGGCAGCCACGGCTCGCACGTGGTTGGTGCTGTTCGACGCCGACCTTCAGCACACGCCTGACGAGATCCCGCGCTTTCTGGCGCGTCTGGCCGAGGGGTGGGACATCGTGACCGGTCGCAAGATCGGGGTCTACGACAAGCGCGGCGTGTCGAGCGTGTACAACCGCCTGTCGCGCCAGATCTTTGACGTGCCCGTGCACGACCTGAACTCGATGAAGGCATTTCGCCGCGAGATTCTCGATGAAGTCTCGCTGCGGCACGACTGGCATCGATTCTTTGTCGTCTTGGCCTATGCCCGAGGATGGCGCGTCAGCGAGATCGACATCGCGCTTCACCCACGGCGGGCAGGCATCTCGAAGTACCAGGGGCGCGGGCGCATTGTCGAGGGTGTACTCGACCTGTTGTCTGTCGCCTTTTTGCTGAAGTTCTCGGGAAAGCCCCTCATGCTCTTCGGGACGGCGGGCATGATGTCGCTGGTGGCCGGCATTTTGACCGGGATCGTCGCCTTTTGGCTGCGCTTTGGGCTGGGCTTCGGTTTTCGGCCGTTGTTGTATCTCGTGGTGTTGCTCGTCACGGTCGGCATCTTGCTCTTCGGTGTCGGGTTCTTGGCTGAACTGGTTGCGCAGGCACGCGACGAGTTCGCCGCGGCCCGCCGGGCATTTCAGCTTACGCAGGGCACGTCGCGGCCGGCCGACGAAGAACAACTTCCCGGAGAGCCCCCGGCGTGAGCGCGTCAGCCTCGATTGCGGGGGCGATTCGGCCGCGCGTGCTCGTGGTCGCTGGCACTCGTCCCGAAGCGATCAAGATGGCGCCCGTCTTTCGCGCCCTGCAGGCTCGCGCCGACGAGGTCGATGCTCAGTTCGTCTGCACGGGCCAGCACGCCGAGCTTGTCGACGACGTGCTCGCACGATTCGGGATCGTACCCACCCACCATCTCGCGCTCATGCGCTCGGGGCAGGACCTCTACGATCTCGCACACGGGTGCCTCGACGGGCTGGGCCAGGTGGTGAGAGAGACCCGGGCGCGGGGTCTGCTGGTTCAGGGCGACACGGCTACCGTCGCCTTTGGTGCCCTCGTGGGGTTTTTCGAGCGCATCTGGGTCGGTCATGTCGAAGCTGGGTTGCGCAGCGGTGATCCGGAACAGCCGTGGCCAGAAGAAAACCTGCGACGCATCACCGATGTGCTCTCGCACACCTGCTTCGCGCCGACGCAGTGGGCAGCCGACAACCTGCGCCGAGAGCATCACCCGCGTGCCGCAATTCACATCACCGGCAATACGGTGGTCGACGCGCTGCATCAGGTCGCAAGGGAGGCTGGCGATGCGTTTGATGACGCGGAGCTCGAGGGTCTCATGGCCGCGATCCAGGCCCGCGGACACCGCGTGGTGCTGCTGACCGCACATCGTCGCGAATCGTTTGGGGAGCCGCTGCAGCGCGTTTTCTCGGCCGTACGCACGCTCGTCGAAACGCACGGCGATATCGAAGTCGTCTTCCCGGTTCACCCAAACCCCAATGTTCGCGAGGCTGCCGACCACGCGCTGAGCGGGCTCGAGCGTGTGCATTTGATCGCCCCGGTCGACTATTTCGACCTCGTCCGCCTGCTTCAGCGAGCCATTCTCGTGCTCACGGACTCCGGCGGCATTCAAGAAGAGGCGCCGACGTTTTCCACGCCGACGCTGGTGCTGCGCGAAGTCACGGAGCGCCCTGAGGGGGTCGAGGCGGGCGTCGCCCAGCTCGTGGGCACCGATCCAGGCCTGATCTTGAGTGCCGCGCACGGCCTTCTTTCAGAGTCCAATCGAACGCAGCCATCAGACCGCGTGGCGGGGGCGTGGGCGCCAAGCCCGTATGGAGATGGGCATGCGGCTGAGCGCATCGCCGATCTTACGATCCACGCGCTGGTCGGAAGCGAGCGGCGCACCCGCGACTGGATGCCCTGAGGCATGGCGCACGACGCCCCGTTGCGCATCGTCATGCACTGCGTGTACTACCCGCCTGAGGTCGGCGGGCTGGAGAGTCACGTGGCCCACCTGTGCCGGGCGCTGGTCAAGATGGGGCATGAGGTTCACCTGGTGACCTCTCGCTCCCAACCCGGCCTGCCCGAACATGAGACCGCCGAAGGTGTCGACGTTTGGCGCACGTGGCTTCCGGGCCGCAATACGGTCGGATGGGGCCTGCATGCCCTCGCTTCGATCCCGACGATGCAACGGCTGGCCAGAGGCATCGATATCGTGCATGCGCAGGACCTCGCCTCGATCCCCCCGGCGGTGGCGGCGCGACGTGTCTCGCGGGCGCCCATGGTCACGACGTGGCACACCTCGCACTTTCTGAAGCGCGCTGCCTCACCGCTTTGGCGACCGGTTCTTCGGCGCTTCGTCGAGGCGGGAGATCGCAATCTCGCTGCCAGTCAAGAAATCGCCGACGTGGCCGAGGCGCTTGCGCCCGGTGTGCGGGTCGAAGCGCTGACCAACGGCGTCGAGACGGACATCTTTCGGCCCGTGCCTCCGGTGCTGCCCCTCCCGGGTTCGGGGCGTCAGCGCATCATCGTACCGCGACGGCTGTTTCACAAAAACGGGGTGGAGTACTTCGTGCGCGCCATGCCGCTGCTTCCCGATCATGTCGAGGCCGTGATCGTCGGCGACGGTCCGGAGCGCAGGTCGCTCGAGCAACTCGCAGGTGAACTCGGTGTCAGCGGGCGGCTGCAGTTTCTCGGCGCGCGCCCCAATGTAGAAATGCCGGGCTTGCTCTCGTCGGCGGACCTCGCCGTGTTTCCATCACTGATGGAGGCGACGTCGGTTGCCGCACTGGAATGCATGGCCTGTCAGGTGCCGGTCGCGGCGTCGCGAGTCGGCGGTTTGCCTGAAATCGTCGATGACTCTGTGGGTGGCTTGTTCGAACCCGCTGACCCAGCCGATTTGGCCCGGGTGGTGGCGCAGCTTCTCGATCGCACAGACCTTCAAGATCTCGGAATTCACGCTCGCCAACGGGTGGTCGAGCATTGGAGCAATGCGCGTCTGGCGCGTCGACACGTCGAGATCTACAGAGAATTGGCTTCCCGATCCCCTTGAACGTCATGCCTTCAACTGCATCTGCATCGGCCGCGCCCCCCTCGAGCGAGCCTACGCTGCGAGAGCCGTTGACGATTCCACGCTGGATCGCACCACTTCTCTACGCGCTGGTGACCCTCGGGCTGTTTCGCGAGTTCGTCTTCTCGTCGGCCATGCTCTTCGGCTCCGACACCGAGTCACTCGGTTACATGGTGCGCGCCTTCTATGCCGAGCGCCTTGCGGCGGGCGACCTGCCGTTGTGGTTTCCCAATGTGCTGGGTGGAACCCCGTTTATCGACTCGCTCGCGGGCGGCGACAGTCTGTATCCGCCTTCGGTGCTCCTGCTCATGCTGTTCGAGCCGCACCGTGCCCTGGGCTGGAAGCTGGTGTTGCATGTCTTTGTCGCGGGCCTCGCCATGAACGCATGGTGCCGCGAGCTGGGGCGCACGCGAGCGGCATCGCTGCTGATGGGCCTTGCCTACATGCTGGCGCCCTTCTT
>CAYVPD010000121.1:0-5263 GCA_964453545.1 uncultured Gemmatimonadaceae bacterium | reverse complement strand
AAGACCGTCCGACGCACCTGCCGTTTTTTCCTCTGACGATCGAGTATCGCGAGAAGACCTACGCTGCCGGAAAGATTCCGGGCGGGTTCTTCAAGCGTGAGGGGCGTCCAGGTGAGAAGGAGATCCTCGCCGCTCGTCTCACTGATCGTCCACTGCGTCCGCTCTTTCCAGACGGGTTTCTGCATGAGACGCAGGTCGTCTGCAACGTTTTGAGCGCCGATCAGGAAAATGATGCCGATGTTCTCGCCCTTCTGGGCGCCAGCGTCGCGCTGAACCTGTCGTCGATTCCCTTCAGCGAGCCCGTGGCTTCGGTGCGCGTCGGCCGCATTCAGGGCACCTGGATCTGGAACCCGACGTTCAAGCAGCTCGAGTATTCCGACGTCGACATGGTCGTGGCCGGAACGCAAGATGCCATTCTGATGGTTGAGGGTGGCTCGATCGAGGTCTCCGAGGCCGACTTGCTCGAAGGTATCGCGTTCGCGCATGAGGGCATTCGCGAGCTGGTCGCCATTCAGAACGAGTTCCTTGAGGGACACCGCCTTCCCGACATGGAGTGGGCGCCCGCGCTGCCGCCGAGTGAGGTCAAGGCGCAGGTCGAGCAGATCGCCGAGGCGCGCATTCGCGAGGCGCTGGCGATCGCTGACAAGCAGGAGCGTCAGCAGGCCATGGCCGCGGTCCGCGACGATGTGTTGGCTCGTCTGCAGGAGAGCGACGAGGCCTTTGCCGAGCATGAGAAGCACGTTGGCGACATCTTGCGCAGCATCGAGAAGCGCGTCATGCGTCGTCGCATTCTTGACGATGGTGAGCGGGCCGATGGGCGCGGTCTCGACGACATTCGACCCATCACGTGTGAGGTTGGGGTGCTGCCGCGCACGCACGGCTCGGCGCTCTTCACGCGAGGTCAGACGCAGGCGCTTGCCGTCGCCACACTCGGCACGTCGAAAGACGAGCAGCGCATCGATTCGATCGATTCGCGCGAAGAGGTGACGAAGACCTTCATGCTGCACTACAACTTCCCGCCCTTCTCGACCGGTGAGGCCAAGCCCTACCGCGGCACCTCACGTCGCGAGATCGGGCACGGGAATCTGGCAGAGCGAGCGATCCAGCCGCTGCTCCCGGCCTATGAGGACTTTCCCTACACCGTTCGTGTCGTGTCTGACATCATGGAGTCGAACGGATCGTCGTCGATGGCCACGGTATGTGGCGCGTCGCTGTCGCTGATGGATGCGGGTGTGCCGATCAAGGCGCCCTGCGCCGGTGTGGCCATGGGGCTGATCAAAGAGGGCGACGAGGTGGCGGTGCTGACCGACATTCTCGGGCTCGAAGACGCGCTCGGCGACATGGACTTCAAGGTTGCCGGAACCGCCGAGGGCGTGACGTCGATCCAGATGGACATCAAGATCGCCGGCCTCACGATGGACATCATGAAAGAGGCCTTGGAGCGCGCTCACAAGGGGCGCCTGCACATTTTGGGTCTGATGAATCAGACGCTGTCGTCGGCGCGCGATGAGCTGTCGCCGTGGGCGCCTCAGATCACGACGCTCCAGATCAATCCTGAAAAGATCGGCATGGTCATCGGCCCGAAGGGCAAGACGATCCGTGCGATTCAGGATGAATCGGGTGCCACGATCGAGATCGATGACACGGGTGTGGTGAAGATCGCCGCCGTAGGTTCTGATGCGGCGTCCCGCGCGCGGGAGATGGTTGAGGCCATCGTGGCCGAGCCCGAAGTTGGCCGCATCTACGAGGGCCCGGTGAAGAACACCACGACCTTTGGCGCGTTTGTCGAGATCATGCCCGGGACCGAGGGTCTCTGTCATATCTCGGAGCTCGCCGAAGGGCGCGTCGAGAAGACCGAAGACGTCGTCAACAAGGGTGACGTGGTTCGCGTCAAGCTGCTGTCGATCGACGAGAAGGGCCGCCTGAGGTTGTCGCGCAAGGCCGTGCTCGCCGAAGAGGGTGGTGCAGGCTCAGGTTCTGCTGAGGGTGCCGAGGCGTGATTTGAGCCGCTCGCAGTCGCACGATGTCGGGGGGCGTGGCTTTCGGGCCGCGTCCCCCGATGGCGTTGGCATGTCGGCAGAGGCCGGGAGCTCACTGATGCGTGAGACCCATCTTGACAACGGCATTCATGTGCTGACCGAGGCCATTCCGGGGGTGCGTTCGGCCGCCGTAGGCATCTGGATACGTCAGGGCACAGCCCATGAGGTGCCGGAGCAGATGGGCATCAGTCACCTGCTGGAGCACATGGTCTTCAAGGGCACCCAGAAGCGCAGCGCCAAAGAGATCGCTCTGTCGCTCGAGTCGCTGGGCGGTTCGCTCGATGCCTACACCACGAGAGAGCACACCTCAGTACAAGCTCGGGTGCTCGACCGGCATGTGCCGGAGGCGCTCGACGTACTGAGTGACCTCGTACGGCATCCGCTATTGCGAGACGACGATCTCGGGCTGGAGCGTGAGGTCGTGCTGGAAGAGATCGCCGAGGTCGACGACACGCCCGATGACTTGGTGCATGAGCTGCACGGGCGTCGTCTCTGGGGAGAGCATCCCTACGGATACCACATCTTGGGTACCCGTGAGACGGTCGGGGGCATGCAGGCCGAGGCGTTGCAGCAGGTGCATCGCACGCGTTGGGTCGGGCGCAACCTTGTCGTTGCGGCCGCCGGGCATGTGGATCATGACGACTTTGTCAGCCGGGTGAATTCGGCTCTGGGTGACCTCAACCCGGGACAGCGCACCGACCGCGTCGCGCCGCCCCAGGCCATGCCGCCGGGGCGAGACTTCGTCGTGCGTGACTCGTCGCAGGCGCACCTCGTCACGGGTATGGCCGCGGTGCCGCACCATCACCGACTGCGCTTGCCTCTGATCTTGCTCTCGCAGGCGTTCGGCGGGGGCATGAGCTCACGGCTGTTCCAGAGAATCCGTGAAGAGATGGGACTGGTCTACACCGTCTACTCGTACCAGGCCTTTCACGAGGTCTCGGGCATTGTCGGAGTGTATCTGGGCACCCGCCCGCAGTGGCTGGAGCGGGCCGAAGACGCGCTGACCGAAGAGTACGAGCGCCTTGCGCGTGGATCGCTGAGCCACGAAGAGCTGGAGCAGACGCGCCAGCTCGTAAAGGGTCAGATCATGCTCTCGCTCGAGTCGACCAACGCACGCCTCTACCGCTTGGCAGGGGCCGCATTGCAAGACGAGCCTTGGCTTGATCTCGATGGCCTCTTGGCGCGGGTCGACTCCGTCTCGGCCGATGATGTCGCCGAGGTGGCCGAGCTGTTCTTCGCCCCAGACCGGCGGGTGTCGCTGGTTCTGGGCCCCATGGGGTGACGGGCGAAACGCAATCTGGTAAAATCGGCGATCGTTTCATGCGCTCTTCGATCCTTAAGAGACCATGCGACTGAAAAACCCTTCAGACGAGAGACAACCGCGATGTTGATCGGGGTTCCTAAAGAGATTAAGCGCAAAGAGTTTCGCGTCGCATTGACGCCCGCCGGAGCTGAAGCACTGGTGCAGTCGGGCCACAAGGTCATGATCGAGACTGGCGCCGGCCTGGCCAGCGGGTTTACCGACGACTTTTACGAGAATGCCGGGGCTGAAATCGTGGGCACGGCGCAAGATGTGTGGGGCCGCGCCGAGATGATCATGAAGGTGAAGGAGCCGATCGAGCCCGAGTGGCCGCTCATGCGTGAAGGTCAGCTGCTCTTCACGTACTTCCACTTTGCGGCTTCGGAACCGCTGACGCGCGCCGTGATGGCTTCGGGTGCTACGGCCCTCGCCTACGAGACGGTCGAGCTGCCCTCGGGTGAGCTGCCCCTGTTGACGCCCATGTCTGAGGTCGCCGGTCGCATGGCGGTGCAGGAGGGAGCCCATTACCTCGAGCGTCACGCAGGTGGCTCCGGGGTGCTCTTGGGTGGCGTGCCCGGCGTGCTTCCTGGCAAGGTGCTGGTGCTCGGTGGTGGCGTGGTCGGCGTGAATGCTGCACGCATGGCTGCGGGGCTGGGTGCGCGCGTGTCGATCATGGACATCTCGTTGCCGCGCCTGCGTTACCTGTCAGAGGTGATGCCGCCCAACGTCAATCCGCTTTTCAGCACCCGCTATGCCATTCGCAAGCAGTTGGAAACCGCTGACCTCGTGGTGGGTGCGGTGCTGATTCCCGGCAAGAAGGCCCCGGCACTGGTGTTGCGCGAAGACCTCAAGACCATGCGTCCGGGTTCGGTGATCGTCGACGTCGCGGTTGATCAGGGTGGGTGCGTGGAGACGATTCGTCCCACGACGCATGACGACCCGATCTATGTGGTCGACGACGTGGTACACTACGGTGTCGCCAACATGCCGGGCGGTGTGCCGCGCACGAGCACCTTGGCGCTGACCAATGCGACCTTGCCGTACGCGCTCGAGCTGGCCGGCAAGGGGTGGAAGGCTGCCTGTGCGGCCGATGCGGGGCTGGCCAAGGGCCTCAACGTTGTCGGCGGCAACATCGTCTACGCGGGAGTGGCCGAGGCCTTCGGGCTGGACTGCCACGACGTCAACGCTCTTTTGCGCTGACGCGTGAGCGACGCGGTTCTCTTTCGACGGCTCCCGTCGAACCCGGATCTCCCTCTACCGGGGCGGGCCACCGAGCTTGCCGCGGGCTATGACGTGCGCAGCGCCGAGCCTGAGTTCGTGCTTGCGCCGGGGGAGATCCGGGTAGTGGGGACCGGCCTGGTGATGCAGATGCCGCCCTGGCTCGAGTGCCAGGTGCGGCCTCGCTCCGGGCTGGCGGTTCGCGACGGGGTGACCCTGCCCAACACCCCGGGCACCATCGACCCTGACTATCGTGGCGAAGTCAAGGTGCCGCTGATCAACCTCGGGGCTCGTGCGGTGACGATCGCTCGCGGAGAGCGCATCGCCCAGCTTGTTTTTGCTCGATTCGAGACGCCTGATGTGGTCGAGACCGAGGCCATCGACGAGACCGAGCGTGCCGATGGGGGATTCGGCTCGACAGGGCGCGGCTGAGACAGGGTGTCGGGGGCGGGGCGACGGGGCCGGGTACAGGCCCCTGAGGTCACTCGAAACAGGGTCGTGTGCAGGCCCCTTGGTTATTGCCGCTCAAGGGATTCCGTCATAACTTCGACCGATTGTGCGTGCCACCAGTGTTTCAGCCCTTCGGCGGTGTGACAGCGCCGTGGGCGCTCAACGCCGGTTCTTTTGCCCCGGTCCCGGACTTCAATTTCGTGCTTCAGCGCTGGCTCCAATCCGGCAGTCTGATTCCGGTCATCGACATCGCCGT
>CAYVPD010000120.1:0-5274 GCA_964453545.1 uncultured Gemmatimonadaceae bacterium | reverse complement strand
GGGCGAAGAGCGCATGAACAAGGTCGTGGCCGAGATTCAGAGCTACCTCGGTATCAAGACTGTGATTTCGTTGGCCACCGGGCTGCTGCTCGGTGTGTGGTGCTGGGTGATGGGCCTGGACTTTCCTGTGCTCCTTGGGTTGATCGCCTTTGTCCTCAATTACGTGCCTACGGTCGGGTCAATTTTGGCTGGCATTCCTGCCGTTCTGCTGTCGCTGATTCTGGTGGGCACGTTGGGCCATGCCCTGGTGGTCACAGCAGGCTATGTCGTCGTGAACACGGTCTTTGGCAACATTATCGAGCCAAATCTGATGGGGCGCCGCCTCGGGCTGTCGCCTCTTGTCGTCATGCTGTCGCTGTTGTTCTGGGGCTGGACGTGGGGGCCGGTGGGCGCGCTTCTGTCCGTGCCGCTGACCATGGTTCTGAAAATCTGGCTCGAGAACACCCGTGACCTGCGTTGGGTGGCCGTGCTGCTGGATCGCACGGTGCCCGCAATCGAGAGTGAGACCCCGACCGTCGCCAGCGAGGCGGGAAGTGTATCGGGTGCTTCTGCGGCTCTGGCTTCGCCGCCCCCTTCCGACCCTCTTTGAGGAGCCGACCGACCATGCCGAAAATTGACTTTGATCTCATGCCGCCTGAAGCGCGACTCTGGGTCTTTGCCTCTGATTCGGAACTCGGTGACGAGGCCCGCGATCAGCTGCTGGCGCGAGTAGACGCGTTTCTGGATTCGTGGAACGCCCATGGCAGCCCGCTTACCGCGGCCCGGGATTGGCGTGAGGGCCGGTTTCTTCTAGTGGCAGTCGATGAACGGAGCGCGCCGCCTTCGGGCTGCTCGATTGACGCCCTGTTGCGGGAACTGAAGGCCTTTGAGGCGGCGCATGGCCTGTGCCTGACGGACCACGCAAACGTGCTGTGGCGCAGCCCGTCGGGGCAGATCGAGTCGACCGATCGCCCGTCCTTTGCGCGCTTGGCCAAGGGCGATGAGGTTGGCCTCGAGACGCCCGTATTCGACACGACGTTGACCCGGGTCGCCGACGTGCGCGGTGGAGGGTTGGAGGTGCCGGCCGGTGCGAGCTGGCACCGGCGCGCCTTCTGGCGGCAGAGTGCGTCGGCGGTGACCACAGCGATAGCGATGCTCGCATTGAGCCTCTCGGCCTGCAGCGCGCCAGATGCGGCGCAAGACGCCGGTGTCATCGGGGATTCGAGAGATGGCTTTGTGACGCTGATCGGCGAAGACACGCTGGCGGTCGAAGATCTGGTTTATGATGACGGCGGAGTCACGGTTGAGGTTCTGCTTCGTTCACCGCAGGTGGTACGTGCGCGCTATCGGCTCGACCAGGCCGATGATGGCGCCCTGTTGGCGTACCGGGCAGAGCTTTGGTCGGGTGTGAACGCCCAGGGTGAGCCAGAGCGGGTGGAAGTTGTCGAGCCGGGTGCCGAGGGCGGGTGGACCTACACGCGCACGGTCGCGGGCGAGAGCGAGGCACGTGCGGTTGAGGTCGATACCTATGCGGTGCCGTTTGTCGACCAGTTGCATTGGCCGTTTGATGCCGCATTGCAGGCCCGCGTCGGCCGTGGTGAGGTGCCCGAGGGCGATCTGGCGATGCTGAGTGGCGCGCGCTCCATGACGTACGGTGTCGTTCGCGACGCATCGGGCAGCCTTGGGCTACGGCATCCGACGCGGGGGGTCAGCGCGATTGTGCTGGATGACGACGGTCGACTGCTGTCGCTCGATGGCTACGGCACCACCCGGGCCCTGACGGTCGAGCGCGTGGCCGAGGTCGATGTGAATGTCTTTGCGCCGCGGTTCGAGGCGCTCGGGCCCATGGGCGAGCTTTCGGGCCGGGGCGAGTCAGAGATCGAGGTTGATGGCGCCCTCGTGGCACTGGACTGGGGCACCCCGATGAAGCGGGGCCGCGAGATCTTCGGCAAGCTGGTCGCCTATGGCGAGGTCTGGCGCACGGGTGCCAACACGGCGACGCACATCACGCTCGATCGCGATCTGGTGTTTGGTGGCACCCTCGAGGTTCCGGCCGGAACGTACACGCTGTTCAGCATTCCTCGCGAAGACGGCGCAACGCTGATCTTCAATACTCTGACTGGCATCAATGGCCAGGGCTATGACGCCGAGGCCAACCTCGGTCAGGTGGAGATGCGTCGCGAGGCTCGCGAGCAGAGTCTCGAGCGCTTCACGATTGCCGTACGAGACACCGAGGCCGGCGGGGTGCTCGAGCTGCTCTGGGACCAGACCGCCTACCGCGTCGACTTCGAAGCGCGCTAAGCGCGGCACGCGCGCCACACGCCGCGCGCTCCCGCAAGGCAGAAGGGGAGGCCCCACAGCGCGTGGAGCCTCCCCTTTTTTGCGGTCTCGTGCCGGTCGCCGTGCGGCGCCGACACCGAGCCTGCCGTTAGAACACGATGCGGCGAGGCTCGAGCTCCGGAACCACGATGGGATCCTTACCGAGTTGTTCGAGCAGTTCATTCAGGCGGCTGAGGTCTTCGGTGAACAGCACCGTGAGACTCGTCAGCTCACCCTCCAGGGCCTCCGAAAGGAACGAGAAGGCCTCGGCCGACTGGTCGGTCGGCGGCGCGTCAGCGCTCTCGACGATGCCACGCAGGGCGGCGATCTGATTGTTGAGGCGGATCGGGAAGTTCAGCGGATCTTGTCGCGCCTCAAGGCGCACCTGGTAGATCTCACCCTCGACACCCGAGATGCCCTCCCGGAATTCCCGTGCGACCTCCACGACCTCACCTGAGTCGATGTCCGAGAGACGGTCGTCGACCTGCGCCTTGACGTCGCGGATCTGAAGAATCGCCGCGTGTGCATCATCAACACGGGCCGAGATCTGCGACGACAGCTCGAACTGCGCCTCGAAATCGGCCTGCGTCACGTTGGTGAGCCGCGGGTCTTTTTCGATGCGGAAGCTGTGCGTCTGTGACTCACCGTCGGCCGTAAGGCGCACCTGATATTCTCCCGGAGGCGCGAGCGGACCCTGCGTGTTGGCGGCCCAGAAGATCAGGCCCTCGAAGTCACGCG
This sequence comes from uncultured Gemmatimonadaceae bacterium, assembly GCA_964453545.1. Lineage (GTDB taxonomy): Bacteria > Gemmatimonadota > Gemmatimonadetes > Longimicrobiales > Gaopeijiaceae > Gaopeijia. The sequence continues at coordinate 2,238 of CAYVPD010000120.1, read as the reverse complement.
GGCCGGGGTAGCGCATATCCCACGACACCCGGTGGTGGCCGGCCGCAGTGGACAGACCACCCCGGTCTCCCCGCGATTCGGCATCTGACGCGTAGGTGCGAATCACATTGCCCTCGTCGTCGAGGATCTCGAGCTGCACCCGCTCTGCCTCTTCAGACAGCCAGTAGTCGAACTGCGGAAGGAACTGCTTCGCGCGGCGATACTCCTCAACCGGCCGCGACAGGGTACGAATCGCGTTGGCGGGCTTGAAGAGGTGCACCTCAGGAGCCACGCTGCCGAGGCCGGGCAGGGCGCCCTGTGACATGGCAGCGACCTCGCGCAGCGGCGTGATGTTTTCGAGCACCCAGTACGAACGACCGTGCGTGGCGATGACGACGTCGTCGTCACGCAGCACCACACCCGGCACCTGGACCGTGGGCAGGTTCAGCTGCAGCGACGCCCAGCTTGCCCCGTCGTCGAGCGAGACCAGCATACCTGTCTCGGTACCGGCATAGAGCAGGCCAGGCTGCACCAAGTCTTCACGTACCGAACGGGGGTAAGAACCGGCGGGAATCCCGTCGACGATCATGGTCCAGCTCTGCCCCCAATCCTCCGTCTTGAAGACGTAGGGCGCCACATCTTGCATGCGATAGCGCACGGCGGTCACGTAGGCCTTGCCGGGCTGATGGCGCGACACGTCGATCTCGTGCACGCGGCTGAACTTCGGGAGCATGGCGTAGGGCGTCACGTCGTTCCAGGTCGCCCCACCATCGCGGGTGACGTGCACCTTGCCGTCGTCCGAGCCCGTCCAGACCTCGGCGGGCTCGAGCGGCGACTCGGTAATACGCCAAACCGTGCCGTAGTACTCGACCGAGGTCTGGTCGCGGGTGATGTCACCGCCCGACGGTCCCAACGTGCCAGGCTCGGCATAAGTCAGGTCGTCGGAGAGGCGCTCCCAGCTCTGGCCCGCATTGTCGGAGCGCCACACATGCTGCGAACCGACATAGACGACGGACGGATCATGCTGCGACGCCGTGATCGGATGGTTCCACTGAAAGCGCTCCTTGAGGTCAATCGCCGAGTTTCCCATGGGATTCACAGGCCACACGTTCACGGCCCGGTTCTGGCCCGTGACACGGCTCAAGAAGCTCATGGAGCCGCCGTAACAGGCCGCATAGAAGAGGTCGACATCGGCGGGGTGAGGCGTGACCGGACCGGTCTCGCAACCGCCTGCCGCATAGAAGTAGCTGCCGTCGCCGTCCATCGGCACGCAGGCGGTGCTGTTGTCCTGCTGGCCACCGCAGATGTGGTACGGAAAGTGGTTCGTGACGCGCACGTCATACATCTGCGCCGTAGGGAACGGTTGGTCGGTCCAGGTCAGGCCGGCATTCCACGAGACGTTGGCGCCGCCGTCGTTGGAGTTCGCCATGCGCTGGTTGTTGTCCGAGGCGATCCACAGATCATGGTTGTCGCCGTGGGGCACCGACACGTTGGCCCACTTCTCGCCGCCATCGGTCGAGCGCCAGAACTGCACATTCATGACGTAGACCGTCTCGACGTCGATCGGGTCAGCGTAAATGCGCGTGTAGTAGAAAGCCCGCTGACGCAGGTTGCGGTCGGAGCTGACCTTTTCCCAGCTGTCGCCGCGGTCATTGGAGCGGTAGACGCCGCCATCTTCGTTTTCGATGATGGCGTAGACACGATTGGAGTCTGCGCCCGAGACGCTGACGCCGACCTTGCCCCAGATGCCTTCCGGGAGGCCAGGCGCGCCGTTGAGCTCGGTCCACGAGTCTCCACCGTCGGTGCTGCGGAACAGGCCGCTGCCAGGACCGCCCGAATTGAGCGCCCACGGCTTGCGGTTCACTTCCCAGAAGCCGGCGAAGAGCGTGTTCGGATCGCTGGGATCCATCATGAGGTCGACCGCGCCCGACTTATCATCGCGAAAGAGCACCTGCTCCCACGAAGCCCCACCGTCGACGCTGCGGTAGACGCCGCGCTCCGGGTTGGGGCCAAACGGATCGCCGAACACCGCGACGAAGAGGCGATCGCAGTTGGCGGGATCGATGCGAATACGCGAAACCATCTGCTGCCCGGTCGAAGACTCGAGCCCCATGTGGGTCCAGGTATTGCCCGCATCGGTGCTGCGGTAGACGCCGTCACCCGGAATGATATTGCCGCGGAGTTCGACTTCGCCCATGCCGGCCCAGACCACATCTGGGTTGGCCTCACACTGGGCAATGGCACCGACCGAAGAGGTCG
>CAYVPD010000119.1:0-5290 GCA_964453545.1 uncultured Gemmatimonadaceae bacterium | reverse complement strand
AAGGACCGGCCCAAGCTATGCTATCTGCCAACCGCATCGGCCGATCGCGAGTCCGGAATCATCCGTTGGTACGAGAACTGCGCGCCGCTCGATGTCACTCCCTCGGTCCAAGAGAGCTTCATCAGCAGCTATTCGATGAGCCAGAGCTGGCGCGATGTGCTGCTCTCGGTCGACGGCATCGTGGTTTCGGGCGGAAACACACTGAACCAGCAGGCGATCTGGAAGGTTCAAGGCATCGACGAGATTCTGCGCGAAGCGTGGGACCTTGGCATCGTGCTCGGAGGGGCGAGCGCCGGGTCACTGTGTTGGTTCGAAGAGGGCACGACCGACTCCCGCCCTCAAGAAGTGACCAAGATCGAGTGCTTGGGCTTCTTGCGCGGCAGCCATTCGCCGCATTACGACGCCGAGGCTGCCCGCCGTCCTACGTACCACCGCCTCATCAGCTCGGGCGAGCTGAAGCCGGGATACGCCTGCGACAATGATGCGGGCATCTACTTCGTGGACAACGAGGTGCGACGGGTTGTGAAGACGCGCGAGGCGGCAAGCGTCTACTACGTCACCCTAGCAAATGGCGCCGTGGTCGAGACCGAGCTACAGGCCGAGATGATCGACTAAGGTCACTGCAGAACACCGTTTCGTGCGCACGCCCGATCGATATCGGGACGTTGTGTAACGCCACGTGAGTTTTCTTGCGATCGTCTAACCTCGCGCGTAGTGTCGCTCCATATTCATGAGCGCGCAGGTGACCCTATCGGAGGAATTACGATGGCAAGGCTTTTTCTCATGGTCGTCGCACTGTTGGCATTCGCCGGCCAGCCAGCAGCAGCGCAAATGCAAGAGGGTATGCTGATTTTTGAGCAGTATGACGGTGTATCTCCAGCTGAGTTTCAGGAATACTTCGAGCTGCTCAGAGAGCGTTCTGACGGCTCAGATATGTCATGGGGCATTTACCAAGCGGATCCGCGTGTTGCGTTTCGGGTGACCGCCGTCAATGAAGGGGGCATGCAGGGTGTCCTTAACGTGATGGACGCCAGAGTTCGCGGCTTTGACGCCTTCACTGAGCGCTTGAATGAGTTGTGGGGCACCGCGTGGCAGCAGCGCAGGCAAATGATTTTCTCAAATGCCCCTGACCTTTCTGTTGTTCCTGACGATTTCGGGTACAGCTATGTGGAAAGCAATCCCTATACCCGAATCATCATGGCCCTCGTCAAGCCGGGTGGAATCCAGAGCTTTGAAGACGCACGCCTGCGGCTCATGGAAATCGACGCACAGCTTGGGAACAACGAGGGGAAGATCATGCGGGTGTATCGCGGAGGGCTGGGTTCTCCTGCTCCTGCCTACCTCATTTTCCTTCATGGAAAAGACCTCGCGGATTTTGCAGCGAGGGAAGAGCGGCAGGCTGCTGCTCGAGCAACGATGGCGGCTGAGTGGCAAGAGGCTTGGGACACCATGATCGAGGCAACAAGGGAGTTCGAGATCTTTGAGACGCAAAGAGCGAATGCGCTTTCGCTGCAGGGCAACCTCCGTTGAGGCCATCGTGAGCGCCTGAAGACGGGCTCAAGCCCGATGAGCAGCTGAACAAAACCCCTGGCTCGCGGCGAACCTGCGCGGGCCAGGGGTCTTGTTTGGTCAGCAGTATTACGTTGGTGCAGGGCCAAACGCACTACGTCATTCGTAGCGTGACGTCTGGATCCAGTGATCAGCCCGGGCCCAGGCCCCCTCAAACTGCGCGTGCACCTCGTCGGCCTCGGCATCTCTCGCTTGGGCCCGAAGCGCCTGCTCCAGCCCCAGCAGCGACCATCCGTTGTTGGGGTGGTCGACGAGTGAAGCGCGATAGACGGCCTCGGCCTCCGTAGCCCTACCTGCTTCAAGCAGTGTGGCACCGAGCCAGTGACGGGCCGTGAAGTTCAACGGCTCAGGCTCGTCGTAGCGCAGTTGGTCTTCCCACGACACAGCCGTCTCTTGGGCCGAGATTGCACCGGCGAGGTCACCCTCTTCACGCAAGATCTCGCCCTCCAGAATTCCCCCGACGGTACCTAACAGCTGGTCGGCGGGGTGCCCCCTGAAGTTTGTGTCAGCGGCCGCCCCGTCTGCAGCGCTGCGCACAGCGGCAAGATAGGTGCGGGCCGCAGCGACATCCCCAGTACGAAGATGGGCATAGCCAACGGCAAAGTCCCAGATTCCACGCAGAAGTGGGGCATTAGGCGCGTTGTCCTGCATGGCGATGATCTCGTCAAAGCGACCGAAGCGCAGCAGGGTCAGGGCGTGATAGAACTGCCCGTCATCCATGAGCTTGCCGTAGTCCTTGCCCGCCTGTGTGGCGACTCCCCCCTGGCCATCCATCGAAGCCGCAAAGAGCAGCATGTGCAGGTTGTGCGAGGGGTAGATCGCAAAGCCCTCGCCGATCTCTGACTTCAGGTCGGAGTGCCAGGCCTGGATGTTGGCCCGCACGGCATCGCCCCAACGCCCGATGCGGTTGTAGGTGTGCGACGGCATGTGGTTGATGTGGCTGGCTCCCGGAATGGAATTGCCTAGAAAGTCAGCGCACGCCTCGGCCTTGCCCGGCTCAACAGTGGGCTCGGTAGCGTGCACGTAGAGGTGACACGCACCCGGGTGGGTGATGTCGAGGGCGAGCACCTCTTCGAGCACCTGATGAATGTGCTGCACCTCTGGCTTGGCGATGTCCCACGTGCCGCGCCGCGGCTCGAGCAGCATGAGTGCTTCGCCATAGAGCGTGCCGACATCGAGATCGTTTGGGTACCGGCGGTAGACCTCGCCTATGGCTTCAGCATAGGCCTCATCGAGAGCACGACGTCGATCGGCGTCATGGGCTGGTTCATAGCGCACGGCCATGGCTTCGATCATGGCCTGCTCGACGGGGCTGGCGTGCTGCGGGGCGAGCTCCAGTGCCTTTTGGATCGCTGCGTAGGCTCGGGGCGCATCGGCTTCTCGCATGGCTCCGTTCAGATATGGCCCCCATGCCCAGGCCTCACCGAAGTAGCACATGGCGCAGTCGGTATCTCGCTTCTGCGCCTCTCGAAACGAGCGTGCCGCGTCGGGCGGAGTGAAGGCGTAGAGCAGCTGCAGGCCCTGATCGAAATACGCCTGCGCCTCAGGCGATGTGGTGGTCACGGGGCGTGAGAGCGGGCCCAGGCCAGCCGGAGCCAAGGGCATCGGCTCGTCGAAGCCTGCGGGGTAGCTGGGGTCGTGACCCATTTCGTGCTGAGCAAGAGCGGGTGCAGCTACGGCGCAGGCCAATGTGGCCAGAGCGAAGATCTTGGGCAGGCGAGCATGCTTCATGGGGTTCAGGCTCCGTGCACGAGGACGACGCGTTTCACGCAAATGGTGTGCTTGCCTTCAAGGTAGTGTGACGACACCAAACGAAACCACTGCAAACCGATCGTCTCGCCAACGCCCCGAGACCCAGATCCAGCGATCAGAGGCCGTGGCCTGAATGCGCGCGGGCACGTTATCGAGCGCGATCTCGCGACCGGTTGGCACGACAATCAGCGACCAAGTACCGCCGCCGCGAGCCACAATGCGACCCAGGTGTGCCGCCTGCCCACCGACGCTCCGAAGCTGTACGGTCTCAACCTGCATTGCACGAAGCTTATCGGGGCCCTCGATCGCGCCGCAGAGCTCGACCTCTGTGCCGACCAGTTGGAGCACCATCGACGCCAACTCACCTGTGATCGTGATAGGCCTGATGCCACCGACGTCCAGCAGCGGAAGGCTACGGGGTCCGATGGGTTCGGAGCCGACCACGCCGATCTGACAGGTCTTAGGCGCAGGCTGTGGCTCGGCAGGTAGTCCTCCTGGCGTGGTGGTCCCGCACCCCAAGAGTACCAGCCCCAACGCACACGCCGCCCTTACCGTAGTCGAACGACCCATACAAAGATGTTTTCAGGAGTCTCCGACGCAGGGTCGTCAGTGCTGGTGACGAGAACACTGCTTGGCCGGGCATTGTCACCCGGAATCCAGTGCAGGTACCGGTTCGACGCACTGCGAATGTTTGCGGCAAATGACAGGTTGGCGTCACGAGCCACCGGAGCTTCGTACAGCAGCGCTTGGCCACTGACGCTGATTTGGCTCATGACTTCGTACACGTTCCACGTCGGCAAGACGTCGATTGAGCCCGACGCGATTGGCCGATCGTCCAGCCACAGCGCGATGTAGAAGTAGGCCAGCAGAAGCTCTTTCGACCACTCAGAATCCTTGTAAAGAGCGCTGGCTGAGGTCAGCGACGCGATACCTGAAGATCCTGACGAATACAGGGTGCGCATGATTTCTTGCTCTCGCGTCTCATCGCCCTCACCCCAGAGGTCGAGAGCGAACTGAAAGAGCATCGAAGGGGTGCCATACGGCAGTCGCGCTTTGCCAAAACAAGGGCTGTCATTGCCCTCTGATGGGCGACCTGTCCAAGCGCATTCGTGAGGTGCTTCGGCGATCCAGCCAGAGGGTGACCACCCAAGAAACCGGGACAGGTCGATGTACCAGTCGCCATAGAAATTTCGACCCGCGAAGGTCGGTTCGATCCCCAGGTTTTGCCCGCTTCGATTGCCGAGAGCGAGGTGCCCTGCGAGGTATTCCATGAAGGTGGCCCCACCCTCGAGCTCCCAGGTCGCCTTTGGTGGCGTCGAACCGAAATACCGCATCGACAACTGGCGAATGTGACCGATCTCGTGGGTGATCAGTCCCGGATAGATGTCTTTGACCCGCTCTGGCGAGTAACGACCTGCAGAGTCAGGCACGAGCCCGTAGAAAATCTCGCCTGCATTGCTGCTGGGGCAGATATCTCGCCCGAAGAAGTCTTTCCCGCTCACAAAGCCGAGAGCGCCTGCTTCGAGCACACGGTCACTCAAGAAAATGACAGTGCGATCGTTTTCGTCGATGTCCATCTCGGCCGTGATGTAGTCCGTCAGGACGGGGTCTGCGATGTTGGTATAAAACGCATCCAGCTGGGCGAAGTCAGCGTCAGAGGCCCAGTCCTTGATGGCATTGTCCGGGTCTTCAACCCAAATCGTCTTTGCGCCGACGTAACGCACGAGGCCGGGAATGACATCAAAGTCGACGCAACTGCTGCCGTAGTGAATGCTGAGCGTGTCGCCGGCAGCCACGGTGAGCGGTGACGCCGACGTGCTCGCGATCGAGCGGTTTAATGCCGGCAGACCCAGCTTCGCAACCAGCTCGTAGGCCTCCTTAAGCCACCTGGTATCGTTGGGTTCGGTTTCGTCATAAGGCAGCTCGTAGGTCGACCGCATCGCGGGGGCAGGTCCCGAGGGTGCACCAG
>CAYVPD010000118.1:0-5345 GCA_964453545.1 uncultured Gemmatimonadaceae bacterium | reverse complement strand
GCTCGCGTCGGTCATGTTGATCAGCTTGAGCCGCAAGCCGCGAGCCTGACCCCACTGGCAACCCGCATCGCTCGGCATGGACCTCCCGTCTTCGCCCTTGCGTAGTATCAGGTTGCGGCGAATCGGTGACCTGCGTCATACATGAGGGCCGCACTCCCACGTCGCTCGACCGCCTTTCAGCAGGGAACAGGAACCAGACCATGCGAGCACTCCTGAAAACGCTCTGGATCGTGGCGTGGCTTCTGGTTGCCGCGTGGGCTGGCTGGCGCTGGGGTCCGCGCCTGTTCCCGCAGCTCCAACAGGTCTGGCAAGTCTCGTCTCAGCAGGTCGAAGGCTCCAGCGACGGGGTAGGTCAGGGCGACGCCCTTGGCGCCGGTGAGGGGACGGCCGCGCCGGCCGCTACTCAGGAGCTCGCGCAGGCAGCGCTCGATCGCATAGAGGCGTTCCGCGCTGGGCGGGCGGGTGGAACCCGCATCGAGCTTACGGCTGATGAGGTGACCAGCATCTTGCGCTACGCGTTGCCGGGAATCGTACCGCCAGGAGTTGCTGAGCCAGCCGCCGAGTTCGTGTCGGGCCGCCTTCGCCTCTCTGCCGCCGTCTCGACGTCGGCGTTTCCCGACTTTCCCGCGGTTGCAGAAGTCATCGGCTTTTTGCCGGTCACGGCACCAGTGATGCTTGAGGCCTCGCTACTCCCCTTTGGCCCGGGTGCGGCTGCCGTTCACGTCGAGCGCGTCGAAGTAGCTCGTGTGCCGCTTCCGGACCGGTTCATTTCACCGATTCTTGTTGCGCTGGGCCGCACACCACGTGAAGGTCTGCCGCAACAGGCCTTGAGGGTGCCGTTGCCGAACGGCATCCGCAGAGTTTTTGTCCAGGCCGATCGACTCGTGCTCAGCAGCGAGGAGTGAGGTCAGGTCATGGCGCGGCTGCTGATTGTCGACGACGAGGCCTCGATCCGGAGCGTGCTGAAGCAGCTCTTCGAATACGAGGGGCACGAGGTGCGCCTGGCCGCTGACGCACACGAGGGGCTCGAGCTACTGAGGTCGTTTGACCCACACGTCACCTTTCTTGATGTGAAGATGCCCGGCATGGACGGGCTCGAGGCGCTGGGCCGAGTGCGCGAGATCGATACGACGGCCATTGTCGTCATGATCAGCGGCCATGGCACGATCGGCACTGCAGTTGAGGCCACGCGGCGAGGGGCCTTCGACTTTCTCGAGAAACCTCTCGACACCGATCGATTGCTCCTCACTCTGCGCAACGCGCTGGAACTGCGCGGTCTGGCTCACCGGGTCGAGGTGCTGCGCGACGAGGTTGAGAGCCGGCACGAGATCGTTGGGTCGTCATTTGCGCTGCGTCAGATGCTGGACCGAGTGGAGCGCACAGCGGGGTCTGATGCGCGGGTGCTCATTACGGGTGAAAACGGTACCGGCAAGGAACTGGTTGCCCGTGCATTGCATCGGCTGTCTCAGCGGGCCGAGGGGCCGTGGGTCGAAGTGAACTGCGCTGCGATTCCCTCGGAGCTCATCGAGTCTGAGCTCTTTGGGCACATGAAGGGGTCGTTCACGGGGGCGGTGAGTGATCGTGCCGGAAAGTTCGAGCTCGCCGATGGCGGCACGCTCTTTCTCGATGAGATCGGCGACATGTCGCTGCCGGCTCAGGCAAAGATGTTGCGGGTGTTGCAAGAGGGTGTGGTCACGCGCGTCGGGGGCAGCCGACCGATCGAGGTCGATGTGCGCATCTTGGCTGCCACGAACAAAGACCTCGACGAAGAAATCGGCGCAGGCCGGTTCCGCGAAGACCTGCTCTATCGCCTTTCGGTGATTCCGATTCGGGTACCTCCGCTACGTGAGCGTCGCGAAGACATTCCGATGCTCATCCAGCACTTCATCGAGCTTGCCGCTCACTCCGAGCGCATTGCGCCGCGCCCGTTCACGCCCGAGGCGGTTCAGGCTCTGCAAGGGCTCGACTGGCCTGGCAATGTGCGGGAACTTCGCAATACCGTCGAGCGACTGCTGATTCTGGCTCCCGGCGACGCAGTTTCAGAAGCTGATGTACGCGCGCTGACTGCCGGGGCGGGGTCGGCGGGGGCCTTCAGTGCCGAGCTCGATGCCGCAACGTTTTCTGAATTCAAAGATCTCACGGAGCGTGCATACTTGCTTCACCAGCTGCGTCGTCATGACTGGAACGTCTCGGAGACGGCCCGCCAGATCGAGATGCCGCGATCAAATCTCTACAAGAAGATTGAGCGCTACGGTCTCGTGCGCGTAGAGGTGGCGACGTGAAGCAGGCCTTTCAGACCGTGGGCCGTTGGGTGCGTTCAGTACTGGTCGCGCTCGTTCTCCTGAACTTGATTCGTGCTGTCGGCATCGAAGCCTTCAAGATCCCGACCGGTTCGATGGAGGGCACCCTCCTCGTCGGGGATTTTCTCTTTGTCAACAAGCTTGTCTATGGCGCAGAGATCCCGGGCACCGGAGTGCGGCTTCCTGCCCTTGCCGAGCCGGAGCGCGGCGACGTCGTGGTCTTTACGCCTCCGCATGACCCGCAGCGCAGCTACGTCAAACGGGTCGTTGGTGTGCCCGGCGACACGCTGGAGATGCGCCGCAAGACACTGTTGGTAAACGGCGACACCCTGAGCGAGCCCTATGTGCGCTTCATCGATGAGCAGGGCGATGCGGTCCACCCTCGCATGCGGTGGCAGGCTCGGCATCTCGTCGCCCCGCCTCCCGGGGGCTATCGCCCGACTCGCGACACGTGGGGCCCGATTGTCGTGCCTGACTCGTCTTTCTTCGTGCTCGGCGATAACCGGGACAACAGCGAAGACTCGCGCTATTGGGGCTTTGTGCCCCGCGATGCGGTACGAGGTCGCCCGTGGCGCGTCTACTTCTCGATCGATTCCGAAGGGACCCAGCGCGAGGGGTGGCTGCAAGCTGCGCGCTGGGACCGGATCGGGGTGCCTGTGGACTGACGGATCTGCGGCTGAGCGCCGGGGATTTTGGCCAACGTTTCTATGCGTTTCTGGCCGTTGACACCCCTGCAGGCCTCGACTATCCTTCAAAGCTCTATTGTCCACTGCCCAAAAGGCATCATGAAGACGTATACGCCGAAACTCGAAGAGATCCAGCGCGCCTGGTGGATCGTCGACGCCGCGGGCAAACCGCTGGGTCGTCTCGCCACTGAGGTCGCTCGTGTTCTGCGCGGTAAGCACAAGCCGATGTTCACGCCGCACCTCGACGTGGGTGATCACGTGATCGTGATCAACGCCTCGCAGGTTCGCCTGACCGGCAACAAGGCCGACCAGAAGACATACTTCCGCCATTCCGGTTACATGGGCGGAGAGCAGCACATTCCGTTCAAGCGCATGCTCGAGCGCCATCCTGAGCGCATTATTGAGCTCGCTGTGCGCGGCATGCTGCCCAAGAACGCACTTGGCCGTCAGACGCGAGCCAAGCTTCGGGTGTTTGCTGGTGCCGAGCACCCGCACGCCAGCCAGAAACCGCAGCCGCTCGAGATCTGAGGCAACGCATGGCCGCCGATTCCAAGATTCAGACTGTAGGTCGCCGCAAGACGGCGACGGCTCGCGTACTGCTGCGCCCCGGTAACGGGTCGTGGAGCATCAACGGGCGCGCCTTCGAGGCATATTTCCCTCGTGAGAGCCTTCGCGCTCGCGCCGATCAGGCGTTCCGGGTCACAGAGACCGAGGGTCAGTACAACGTCATCGTTCGAGTGAACGGGGGTGGGTTGACGGGGCAGGCAGATGCCGTGCGCCTCGGCCTTGCTCGTGCACTTGTCGAGGTTGATGAGGAGTTCCGCCCCGCTTTGCGTCAGGCCGGTCTCCTCACGCGGGACCCCCGCAAGGTCGAGCGCAAGAAGCCCGGCCGTCCGAAGGCCCGCAAGCGGTTCCAGTTCTCGAAGCGTTAATCGCTTCGCAATCCTGCCCGGGGCGTATATCGGCCCCACGAAAATCAAAGGTGTAAGCGACAATGGACCATCAGGTCGGTCTTCAAGAGCTGCTCGAGGCCGGAGTTCACTTCGGCCACCAGACGCGCCGTTGGAATCCGAAGATGCGCAAGTTCATCTTCACGGAGCGCAACGGCATCCACATCATCGACCTGCGGAAGACGCTCGATCGTCTGACGGCGGCTCAGAACGCTGTTCGCTCTACGGTGCTCCGTGGCGAGCGGATTCTCTTTGTCTGCACGAAGAAGCAGCTTCGCCCTCTCGTCGAGGCCGAGGCGCAGCGCAGCGGGTCGTTCTATGTTACTGAGCGGTGGCTTGGCGGCATGCTCACGAACTTCCAGACCATCCGCAAGCAGATTCGTCGCTTGAAGGAACTGGAGCGCGGCCAAGAAGAGAACGCGTTCGAGTTCTACACCAAGAAGGAGCGCCTGCTTCTGGAGCGCGAGCGCGAGAAACTCGACAAGTATCTGTCGGGCGTGAAAGACATGGGCCGCATTCCCGGCGCCATGTTCGTGGTCGATGCGAAGCGTGAGCACATCGCGGTGAAAGAGGCGAAGCGCCTCGGGATTCCGGTGATTGCCATCGCTGACACCAACGCCGATCCGGACGTCATTGACTTCCCAATTCCTGGCAACGACGACGCGATTCGCTCGGTCGGCCTGATCGCCAAGGCGATTGCTGATGTGATCGAGGTCTCACGCCGCGAGATTCCCGAAGAAGAACTTGCCAAGTCTGAAGTCGAGGCCACGACGTATTCGTCCGAGACCGGCGAGACCACGGGTGTCGAGGGCGACAGTGCGCCTCGCCGTCCGCGCCGCAAGCGCCGTCCGCGGCCCGAATTGATCGCGCAGCACCTCAAGGGCGGCGACGAAGACGCCGGCGCCGAAGAGGCTGAAGCCGAAGGGGCTGACGGCGAAGACTGAGTTCTTCGCGCTCGGGGCCCACGGGACCGGGAGGCGGTGGCTGGGCTGCGACGGGGCGAGCATGGTTTCGCGTCGAGCCGGGGCACCGCCTCTCTAATTTTCACAACCTAAACAACGTTTTCTTCCAGGATCACTCGAATGTCGATCTCTGCCCAGCAGGTAAAGGAGCTCCGTGAATTGACCGGAGCCGGCATGATGGATTGCAAGAAGGCTCTGCAGGAGACCGGTGGCGATATGGACCAGGCCATCGACTTTCTGCGCGCCAAGGGTGCCGCCAAGGCGGCCAAGCGTGACGAAAAGGCCGCTTCAGAGGGAACCATCGGGTCTTACATTCACCACTCGGGCAAGGTTGGTGTGATGGTCCAGGTGAATTGCGAGACCGACTTCGTGGCGAACACCGACGACTTCCAGGCGCTGGCCCGCGACATTGCAATGCACATCGCTGCAGCCAAGCCATTGGCCGTG
>CAYVPD010000117.1:0-5355 GCA_964453545.1 uncultured Gemmatimonadaceae bacterium | reverse complement strand
GATCGCGGGCGGTCGCCTGCGTGACATGCCTTCCGGCGCCATTCAAGGCGACGTCAATCAGTTTCCGGCACGGCTTTCGCTCGTTTCTCAGCGCGGAGTGCTCACCCAGAGCCTCGGGGGCGGCGTCGGCCGCCGTGGTCTCTACCTGGGCGGGGCCCGAATCACGATCCGGGCCGGCCGCACGTACAACCGCACTGAGGGCCTGCCCGTACTCTTCGGCCCCGTATTTCAGACCAATCAGAGCAATCCGCTGCGCTTTGACGCACTGGGCATCTGGCGGACCCACGGGCAAGGCACCCGCGATGAGCTCGGCTACATTTTTCGCGCTGAGCAGACCCTCGGCCCGGCGCAGTCACGCATCACGCTCGGAGGGTCTGCGTTTTCGCGAGTCTCTGCAATTGAGTCGTGGGGCTTGAATGACCTCGAGTCTTCTCTCTCCTCTCTGCTCTTTCACTCCGACCCCCGTGACTATTTCGAGGAGCGCGGCTGGAGTGCCCATGTGCGAGCCGCTCTTCCGGGTACCGGAGCCGAACTCGGGCTGGAGTATGCCGATCGACGCATGTCAGCGCCCAGCATCAGCAACCCTTGGGCCTTGAGCGATGACGATGCCGGCTGGCGACCTCTGCCCCTGATCGCAGGCGGAGACCTGCAGACCTTCACGACCTCGCTGCAAATCGACGAGCGCAACAACCCCGACGACCCCACCGATGGCTGGATGCTCAACGGACGCGTGACCTGGGGTGTGGGTGGTGACCTCGAGATTCCAGTGACCACGCCCGTTGACAACAGCCTGAGTTCGGCAGCTCGTGCCGAGCTCACCCCCTTAACGACACCGGTGTCGACGAGCTTCAGGTCGGGATTTGTCGATGCCCGGCGCTACGCCCGCCTCTCGCCCGATCACGATCTGGCCCTGCGTGTCGTGGCCGGCGGAGCGCTCGGAAGCGGCACGTTGCCCTCGCAGTTCCAGCACGCTCTGGGCGGCGAGGGCTCGCTACCTGGCTACCAGCTGATGTCGCTCGATTGCGGAGCGCGCAGCGTTCGGGTGGCAGGAGCAGGTACTGATCCTGCCGATGAACTGACCGCTGACAACATTCGCTTCCCCCGATACGGCTGCTCCCGGTTTGCCCTGTTTCAAATGGAATACCGGGGCCGACTTCGGCTCGGCCGCGGGTCTATGACCGACGGTCTCAACGAGTCTGTAAAACCGTGGCTCCCAGATGTCGACCCCGTACCTGGGTGGGTGGTCTTCTTCAACGCGGGCCGTGGCTGGAGCGAGGTCCCCGGGGCCTCAGACACCGATACGCTGGCTGATGTCGGTGTCGGGCTGCTGCTTGGACGCCTGGGCCTGTATCTCGCCCAACCCCTGTCAGGGGATGGCGGATTGAACTTCTTCGTTCGCCTGCAGCCGCGGTTCTGACCAAGAGCCCCCTGGGCAGCCCCCGCCTGTGATGACCTTCTCCCCATTCCGTGCCAGCCTTCGGGCGACGCTTTTCTTTACAACCCTTCTGGGGTTGTGGAGTCTGGTGAGCGTGTCGCATGCGATACCGGGATTGCCGCTCGCCCTGGCGCAGCCGTTGGCAGCGCAGGAGTCGCTGCCGCTCCGTATGTCGGTCGACTCCGCAAGTGGAGCGCCGCGTTTCGAGTTGAACGACCTCTTTGACGATCCGGGCCTGCGCCAAGCCTTGCATGAAGGACTGCCGCTACGCCTCAGCCTGAACGTCGCGCTTTGGCGAGACCGGTTCTTCGATTCGCAGGTTGCCTCTGACACGTGGAGTGCGCGCCTGCTGTGGGACGAACTCTCGCGCACTTATCTGGTCTCGGTCGAGTCATCAGATCCGACTGCGGCGCGCGACCTCGCTGAGGCCGGCGACCAGCTCCAACAGGCCATCACTGTCGATGTTCGCCCTCGCGAGGCAGGTCGCCATTACTACCTCGTCGACTTCGAGGTCGAGACCCTCTCCCTGTCAGATATCGAAGAGCTTGAGCGCTGGCTGCGAGGCGAGGTTACGCCGGGCCCAGACGACGCAGGGGGTGGTGACGTCGACGGAGCTCTCGCCCGGGGAGTTCAACGGCTGCTCGTACGAGCACTCGGCCTGCCGACCCGACGCCTTCGGCTGCGCTCCGAGACGTTTGAGTTTGCTGGCGGCTGAGGCTGTCTCAGTGACGGTCTCAGCCGAACGTCTCGTGCCGCAGCGCGAGACTCGAGATGCGGTCGATGCGCGGAGTGACACCAATGCCCGGACCGGGTGGCAAGCAAAGCGTGCCCTCGACCATCTCGAACTCGGGCTCGACCAGATCTTCATGCCAGTAGCGGCGCGAGGCCGAGATATCACCCGGCAGGGTAAAACCAGGCAGTGATGCCAACGCCACGTTGTGCGCTCGCCCGATGCCCGATTCAAGCATGCCCCCGCACCAGACCGGAATCTCGTGTGCTACACAGAGGTCATGAATCGCGCGAGACGGACCAAAGCCCCCAACGCGCCCCGGCTTTAGGTTGATGATTCGGCAGGCCCCCAGCTCGAGTGCAAGCACCGCACTTCGCAGCGATACGATCGACTCATCGAGGCAGATCGGGGTCGTAATCTGCTCGGCCAGACGCGCGTGATCGAGCAGGTCGTCATGTGCCAGAGGCTGCTCGATCATCATCAGATCGAGTTCGTCGAAGGCCCTCAGGTGGTCGACATCTGACAGTGTGTAGGCCGAATTGGCGTCGGCGAGAATCGGCAAGTCAGGAAACTCGCGACGCACGAGCCGAAGCATCTCCACGTCACGCCCCGGCTTGATCTTCATCTTCACACGCTTGTAGCCCTCAGCCACGTACCCCTCGACCTTCTTCAGCAGGGTGCCATCATCGGGCTGTAGGCCGATACTGACGCCGACATCGACCGGGCGCCGAGCACCACCCACCTCTTCGGCTAGTGAACGCCCGGCCAGTCGCGCCTGCAGGTCCCAAAGGGCCATTTCGACGCCCGCGACCGCCATGGCATGGCCGCGCACTGAGGTCAAAAGTTTGGGCAACTGGTCGGCTGCAGCGAGTTCATGCTTGACGACGCGGGGCGAGATGAAGTCGCGCAGCAGGTGCCAGGCGGTTTCAGTCGTCTCATACGAGTACGACGGGTCTTCGGCCGCGACACACTCTCCCCAACCGGTCTCGCCCTCGCCGTGCACCGTCACCAGCAAGATCATGCGCTCGTCACGCCATCCGCTGCTGATCTCGAAGCGCTCGCGCAACCGGAGCGGCACCAGAAAGAGCTCAATGCGATCGATTTTCATGATGGCAGCTTCCGTATTTTGAGATCATCGGGCTGGCCACCGCAGGCGCAGCCAAGTCACATCGGCGTCATAGGCCGCGGCATCAACCCAAGCACCTGCGGCCATGAGGGGTTCAATGGCCTCGCGCACGGCAAGGCGCCATTCCAGGGCGAGTGCCGCACCTTGCTGGCGCACGACGCGCATGTCTCGGGGAATGGCCACACGCACAGCCCCAGCGCGCTCGACGCCGCGCTCGACGCCGGACTCTACGCCGGCACTCCACATCTCGACTGGCGGCATCGCCTCGACCCTGGGCCGAAGCTGTGCACCCTCGCGTGCAACTTCAACCAAGGCGGGCAGTTGAGCGATCGGTGTCGCCATCGCACCGCCGTCGTCGTCTGATATCGCAGACGCGGCCTGGGGCGCAGACACGGGCTGAGGCGCAGCGAGATCCCATTGTATCAGAAAGCGGTCGGTTGGCAGCGTGCCGTGGAGCGGTGAGTCTGACGAACCGTAGAAGTCAACGTGATAGGCAACCGCCCGGGCCCCGAGACGATTGAAGTTCAGGTTGGCGTTGCCGGCCTCGAGTGGATCAGTGGTCCAGTACATCGTCTCGACGCCAAGCGCCTGCACAAGCCGGCGCTGATGATGCTTGAGGGCAACCCCGAGACCAAATCGGCGCACATCGGGATGCACGGCAAGCATGTCGGACCAGTGCACCAGCCGATCACCCTCAACCCCGGTCAACCCGAACACGAAGCCCACGAGCTCGCCCTCGGGCGTGAAGGCCCCGCTGGCGACACCCCCAATGCGCTGCGCGACGTTCAGAAGCGAGGTTGGCACGCGCTGAGAAAATCCCTCGCCCCAGGTGATCTCCTGAAGTCGCACGGCCGCTTCGTACTCGGCCAGCCCCTGCAGGGCCCGCAGGTGCCACGTGCCCTGTTCCGTTTGAAACACGTCCATAGGCTGCTCTGCGCTCATTCCAGGGGATGCTGGAGCAGCATGGCGAGCAGTGCGGTGCGCCCCGGCAACTGCGAAACGCAGATGTGCTCGTGATCGGCGTGGGCGCCGTCGCCAACCGCCCCAAGGCCATCAAGTGTGGGCGTGTGAAGCGAGGTCAGGTTACCGTCCGATGCGCCGCCGACCGTCACCTGGGCCAAATCCAACCCCAGCTCCGCGCCAGCGGCCTGAGCCACCTCCCATAGCTTCTGATTGCGGGGCGATGCCTCAAACGGCTGATGCTGAAAGCCGCCCGTGACCTGTACCGACACCCCCGGCGTTTCGGGCGCCGCGGCAATCGAGCGAATCGCCGTCTCGACTTCGTGTCCGTCGCGCTGGGTGAGCACGCGCACATCAACAACGGCCCGTGCTGCGGCAGCCACAACATTGGCCCGGGTTCCGCCCTGCACGACGCCGACGTTGACCGAGATGCCCCGGGCCGGGTCGGCGAGGCCGTGCAGTTTCTGAATGATATGGGCCAGCTCTGCGACCGCACTCGCCCCTTCATCAGGTGCAAGACCCGCATGCGAGGCCCGGCCCGTGATGTGAAGCTCGAAGTCCGCCACACCCTTGCGGGCGGTCTTGAGGGCCCCGCGGGAACCGTACGATGGCTCAAGTACCCAGGCCCGTGATGCCGTGCGGGCCAGCGGCGTCAGACGAGACCGTGACTCAGGGCTGCCAACCTCTTCGTCGGCGTTGATAAACGCCACGACGTCAGCCGGCAGCTCGCCGCCCAGCTCCTGCAGGGCCCGCACCGCGAAGATCATCATGGCCAAACCCGCCTTCATGTCGAAGACACCGGGTCCATGCAGATGATCGCCGTCGCGGCAGACCGGCATGCGCTCAAGTGTGCCCAGCGGCCACACCGTATCGAAGTGCCCGACCAGCAGCTGGATCGGGTGATCACGGCGGCGCATGGGAGGCCGCACAAGCAAACCGCCTCCCCAGCGGCCACCGCGCCACTGCTGCACCCGGTATCCGTTGGCCTGCCACTCCCGCTTGAGAATGTCGCGTACGGCGCCCTGAACCTCGGGTCGATCACTGGGTGACTCGGCGCTCACCAACTCGACGATGAGGGCCTCGATCTCGTCGCGTTTGGCCTCG
>CAYVPD010000116.1:0-5370 GCA_964453545.1 uncultured Gemmatimonadaceae bacterium | reverse complement strand
CGAAGCGTGTCGCCGATCGCCACGTCGAGCTGGGTGAGAACTGCGCGATCGACAACGGCCACGTCGGCGTCAGACAGCCGCGCCCAAGCGCCGGCCGGCTCTGTCGATACGGCGCCGTACATCGGCCAACCGCCCTCAACGCCCCGCAGCTGCAACAAGCGCACGGCCCCCGACCGTTTGGCCCCAACCATCGACCCCGT
The DNA here is from genome assembly GCA_964453545.1 of uncultured Gemmatimonadaceae bacterium. Lineage (GTDB taxonomy): Bacteria > Gemmatimonadota > Gemmatimonadetes > Longimicrobiales > Gaopeijiaceae > Gaopeijia. Next base: position 5,170 of record CAYVPD010000116.1, on the reverse strand, counting down.
CGATGTCAGCGCTGCCGTTCGTGCCCCCGCCAGGGTCAACGAGTCGATCATCGGTGCCAAGACAGCGTCGAAGGCCCGATTCGATTCGAAGCGACCGTCGGCACCCATCAGTTCCCGCGCCTGGGCGCGCACGGACCTCGACACGTCATCGCGAAATGACTGCACAGACACCATTGCAGCCACGCCCAGACTGATCGAGAGACCGTACAGGCCGACACGCCGCATGCTCGCACGCCCCTCCCGAAGAGCCAGGCGTAAGGCGAACATGTTCAAAAGTGCTGACCTCCACCCGGACGATCTGACGCCACGCGCCCGTCGCCAATCGTGAGCACCCGATGGGCTCGCTCTGCGAGCGCAAGGTCATGCGTGACCAGAACGAGGGTCGTGCGAGCCTCGCGGTTCAATTCCTCCATGAGCTCGACTACCGTACTTCCGATGCGCTGGTCCAAATTTCCGGTGGGTTCGTCAGCAAAGAGAATCTTCGGCCGATTGGCGAACGCCCGCGCCAGAGCGACGCGCTGCTGTTCACCACCCGAGAGTTGGTTCGGATAGTGGTGCATGCGCTCCGAGAGCCCGACGCGATCGAGCAGTGCCCGAGCACGATCGCGGTAGTCAGCGGGCCGATCGCTTCCCAGGAGCTCGAAGGGCACCAAGACATTCTCCATCGCCGTGAGCGTGGGGAGCAGATGAAACGTCTGGAAAACGAACCCCACGTGCCGTGCCCGAAACCTCGCACGCTCATCTTCGGTAAGAGCGAAGATGTCTTCTCCAGCCAGCAGCACGCGGCCGCTTGTCGGCGTGTCTAACCCGGCCAGCAAGCCCAAGAGTGTGGTCTTGCCGCTTCCAGACGGTCCGACGATCGCGACGATGCCCTCGGCCTCGATCTCGAGGTCGACGTCATGAAGCACGGGCAGCGGGCGCCCGCCACTGAGGTAGGTCTTGGCGAGTTGTTGCGCGACGATCATTCCAGCCCTTCGGTCAAAGTGATTCACACAGGCAACTCGACACGTCGTCTGCGCAGCTTCTTAAAGCGCCCTATGGGCCTTCTGGTTCCCTTGATCACGCTGGGAATGGTCGGCTGCAGCCCGCCTGCCGATACACCAGAGGTCGAATCCGGCCCCCCCGGGAACTCGACCGCCATGACGACGAGGACCGCGGTGCGGGGCGACAGCGTCGGCGCCGACACCTCGATCCGGATGGTGTTCCTTGGTACAAGCCTGACCGCAGGGCTGGGCTTGCGCCTGCCAGAAGACCGCTGGCCTGAACAGGTCGGTCGTCTCGCCGGCCTCTCGGGATACGACGTCGACGTCGTCAATGCGGGCGTTAGCGGTGACACGAGCACAGGGGGATTGCGCCGCCTTGGTTGGGTCTTGGAGGAGCGCGTCGATGTGCTCGTCGTGGAACTCGGCGCCAATGACGGGCTGCGTGGTCAGTCTCCCAGCAACCTTGAAGAGAACTTGCACGCGATCGTGCAAACGACACGTGAGCGCTGGCCCGAGGCGCAGATCGTCATCGTTGGCATGGAGGCCCCGCGGAATCTTGGAGATGAGTACGTCTCGGCCTTCCGCGTCGTGTTTCCGCGGGTCGCAGCGGCCACCGGGAGCTCGCTCGTGCCATTTCTACTCGACGGTGTCGCCGCGGTACCTGAGCTAAATCAGGCAGATGGGATTCATCCCACTGCCGAGGGGCACCAGAAGATGGCCGAGACGGCCTGGCCCTACATCGAACCCCTGCTGCGCGAGAGCGCGGGGTAACGCGCGATCATGAATCCCATCAAGGTCTTCATCTCGGCACTCGCCATGCTTCTGCTGGTCGTGGTCGGCGTCGGATTCGCCCTGCCCGGTACGTGGCAGGCGCGCCAGGCCCGCGAATTGGGCGCCTCGCCAGAAGAGGTCTTCCGCTACGTGGGTACCGTCGACGGCTGGAGCGAGTGGACGCCCATGCCCTTCGTGGGTGGCGCACGCTCCGGACCAGACCAAGGTCCGGGTGCCACGCTGTCGTGGGACGATCCGCAGTGGGGTGAGGGATCGTGGACGCTTACGGCACTGGAGTCGCCCCGCAACATGCAATACGAGGTTTCTGTCGAGGGCGGTGCCCTACGAACATGGGGCGACGTGACGCTGAGCCCGGCGGAGGGAGGCGGCACGCTGATAGAATGGCAGGAGCGAGGGGACTTCGGATGGAATCCCCTGCTCTCGTTCATGGCGCTCGGCATGTCACGCATGCAGGGCGAAGAGATGTCAAAGAGCCTCGACGCTCTCGCAGCGTTGCTGGCCGACCGCAGCGATTCAGCGCCCTGACGAACTCAGACGCGTTGCTTGTAGAAATCCACCAACGCCTGATTGCTCGCCATCTTTCTCATGGCTCCGAGCAACTCCGTCATCGCATCAGCAGTGTTGGAGTTGGCGAGCTGCCGACGTAGCGCCCTCGACAGATCGAGATGGTCGGAGTCCAGCAAGAGCTCCTCTTTGCGCGTAGCTGACGCCGTAATGTCGATGGCCGGAAAAATCCGCCGATCGGCCAACTCTCGCGACAAGACGAGTTCGCTGTTGCCGGTTCCTTTGAACTCCTCGAAGATGACCTCGTCCATGCGGCTGCCGGTATCTACGAGGGCCGTCGCGATGATCGTTAGCGAACCCCCGCCATGCTCTTCAGCAATCTTGCGTGCGCTGCCAAGAAAACGCTTCGGTTTCTCGAGCGACTGCGCGTCGAGTCCGCCTGACATGGTTCTGCCGCTACCCGTCTGCGCCGTGTTGTAGGCGCGAGCCAGTCGGGTGATGGAATCGAGAATAATCACGACGTCTTCACCTTGCTCCACACGGCGCCGCGCCCGCTCAAGCGTGATCTCGGCAACCTGTGTGTGCCGATCTGCCTGCCGATCAAAGGTCGAGGCGATGACCTCGCCAAACCCACAAATCTCCATCTCGGTCACCTCTTCGGGCCGCTCGTCGACCAAAAGCACATACAGCGTGACCTCGGGATGGTTGGCAACGATGCCCTCCGCAACCGACTGCAGGACAGTGGTCTTGCCCGCCTTGGCCGGGGCGACGATCAAAGCACGCTGACCCTTTCCGAAGGGGCAGAGCAAATCGATCACCCGATTCGTGAAATCTGGCTGTCCGCCAATCGTGCGCCCGCACTCGAGTTCGAGCTGCTCTTCGGGATGCATCGCACTGAGTCGGCTGAAGTCCGGACGATTCTTCATCTCTTCAGGAGCGCGGCCGTTGACCTTGTCCACATGCACGAGTGGAGCGCTCTTTCCCTTCGGCGGCTGGTTTCCGGTCTTGCCCCAGAGCTCGTCGCCGGTGCGCAGTCCGAACTTGTTGATGACGCGGGCGCCAACATAGACATCGTCTTTGCTGGCGACATACCCCGTCTCACGCCGACGAATGAATCCAGATCCGCCAGACATGACCTCGAGAATTCCCAGAGAGTCTTCTTCGCTCACAGTGCTCTTCTTGTTCGAGTGATGATTCCAGACACGCAGTTGCCCGCGTTCACGGAGGGGGCGGCCCCGTGCGCCCCAGACGCGCAGAACTGCGGGCGCGCAGAACGGCAACAGGAGGCAGCGCGAGTGTGATCGCGTCCATCGGGGGGGCATAGCGCCGAAGGGGGTGACCCCGACGGCGTGGCGGTCCGAAGGCCCGTGCCAGATGACGGAACGGAGCGCCAGCAACGCACTACAAGATGAATGATAACCCGCCGGCCTGCAAATGACTACGTCGGCACTCCCCGAGACCTGACCAGAGGTGAACCGCGATGCCTGACGCCGACCGCAATCGGGCAGTTGAGCCCGACGAGGATCTCGTGCCGGCAAGTCCTGTCAGCAAGTTGCTTCTGGCCGGCTTTCCCTTTGCCCTGGTTCTGGTCGTCTTTTTGCTGCTTCGCTGGATTTCCTGAAGGCGACGCACACCCGCCCTTTGCAAGGGTCACAGGTTGTCTCACGCGCAGGACAGATCACGCGTCGTCAGGAGTCTGGAGTACGGCGTGGGCCAGCAGCTTTTGACAGGCAGCACAAGGCATTCTGGCGTATCTCGCCATTGCGTCCACCATTGGCACAGTCGATGCCCTGTTGGAGTTATGACTCTCAAAGGGGGTGCTCCATGTTTCGACTGCCATCTACGCCTGCTCTGACGCTCTTCGCGATCCTGTTCCACGCGGGCGCCTCTCCCGTCGCTGCGCAGCTGCCCACGGCGCGTTCGTCTGCTTCATTCCGCGCCTTCGTGTCGTCGAGCGACATTGCGGTTCGTGGCGTCGTCTCGCGGGCTTCGCAGACGCAGCCGACGATCCAGTCAAACACCCTTCGCCGAGACTTTGATTGGCAGGGCCGGGACACCCGCGGGCAGTCTTGGCGCCCAACGGCTCGCAGACATGCCGCACCGTTTGGCCGCTTCGCCACGCGCCCCGTGTACTTTGGCCGCGTCGCATATGGCATGCCCTTCGTACCAGTGGCCCTCCCCGTAGCCGGCTATGTCAGAACCGGCCCGTTCGTGTTCTTTGCCGGCGGATTCCTCCCGGGCTTCTATCGAGGCGCCTGGTACGGGCCCTCGTCTTTCGGTCTGTGGCCTTGGCAGTTCGCTGCAGTGGATGCGCGAGGGTCGTACCTGACGGGGTACCGAGATGGCTACAGAGATGCCTACGGAAGTCGGTACATCAACCGACACCGAAGATACGTGACCGATCCATGGCGCCCCGGTCTAGGTCGCACCGGGAGCCGAGGGTTTTGGGATGCCGAACAGGACTGGCAGCGCCTGCGCCCGCGCTGGACTTCCGAGGGAGGCCGCCCGGTCGCTCGTCGTGAGCCCGCGCAGCCCCGCCCGCGGACGGCACGTCCGACCGTGACGCCGACCCAGAGACCGGGTACGGGACAGACACAGCCGCGAAGGGACCGACCAACCAGAGGGGAAACCAGAAAGGCACGTCCCGCCGTCAGGGCACCGCAATCGCCCCCGCAGCGTGCCGATCAGCCACGACGCCAGGCACGCCCCTACCTGCGTCCGGCCGCACCGAGTGCGACCGGCCAAACCCGCCCCAGGCCTTCAGCCGCTCAGCGCCGCCCGCCCAGCACCGCTTCCCCAGGCACCAACGCGCCAACCACGCGCCCGACAGGCGCCCGCGCACGCGACGACAAGGCGGGTACTCGGGGACCCCGGCAGGGAAACGCCGGAGC
>CAYVPD010000115.1:0-5384 GCA_964453545.1 uncultured Gemmatimonadaceae bacterium | reverse complement strand
AAGGCGGCTGCCTTCTCTTCGAGGGCCGCAGCCAGCTTGTCGAGGGCGTGGAGCAGTTCATTGCCCACCGCAATCCGGGCCGAGAGATGCATGGCCGTCGGGATCACGTCGTTGGACGACTGACCGAAATTCACATGGTCGTTGGGGTGCACCCGAACCTCACCCCCGAGCAGCTCCGTCGCGCGATTGGCGATCACCTCATTGGTGTTCATGTTCGACGACGTGCCTGAGCCAGTCTGATAGATGTCGACCACGAACTGATTGTCGAAGCGCCCCGCAGCGACTTCACCCGCCGCAACCGAAATCGCGTCAGCAACCCGGGCGTCGAGATCGCCGAGCTCGGCGTTGGTCTCGGCGGCAGCCTGCTTGATGAGACCGAGGGCCTGAATGAAACGGCGCTCGAAATGCTGGCCACTGATCGGGAAATTGAGCACGGCGCGCTGCGTCTGTGCGCCGTAGCGAGCCTTGGCCGGAACTTCGATCTCGCCGAGAGAATCGCGCTCGATGCGGGTGTCGCTCATGATGGCTTTCGAGATGGGCGGAAGCAGGGAGAACTTCTTTGAACGCCCAAAGGTGTCCGCAGCGGGTGCCTGCGTAAAGAAGTGCGGGGCTGCTTCAGCGTCGGGACCTAGCCAGACGCGGCCTCGCCAGAGGCGCCCTACTTGAAGTAGTGAAAGGCGTCGCTTCGAATCTCGCCCCGGAACAGCCGGTGCGCCTCGATGGCCAGCCACTTGGCGCTCATCTTCAGCAGGCCCTCGTCGTCAAACCGGCGTGCTGCGATCTCGACCAGTGGTCGACGGGTGAAGACGTAGCGTCCCGCGCGATTCAGCCTCAACACGTAGTCTTGGTCTTCGGCCACGGTGATGCTGCTGTCGAAGCCCCCGATCTGCAGATGCAGGGCCCGTCGCACAAACAAGAACGCACCGATCGAGTGCGACCATCCGAGTCGGCTGGAGAGCCAGAAATACTCCCGGCTGAGCCAATGCTGAAAGCGCACGGCAGGCGCCCGCGTGTCAGGTACAAACGCGGTACTCGCGGCATCAAACCCCCGAGTTTCTGCTTGGGCGACAATGCTCTCGATGGCGTCGGCGGGCAGTCGCACGTCTGCATCGAGAAAGAGCAGCCAGGCGCCTCGAGCCTGCTCAGCGCCAAGATTGCGGCTGAACCCCGGCAGGCCTCCGCCGTGCAGCACCCGTGCACCTTGGGCCTCGGCGAGAGCGACGGTGTCATCTCGGGAGTTTGCATCGACCACGATGATCTCGCGTGGCGCGACCGTCTGCGCTGCGAGAGACGCGAGCAGATGCGGCAGATAGCGCGCCTCGTTGAGCGTCGGGATCACGACGCTCACATCGGCCCGCTCTTGCGTCAGCCGGCCATCCTCTGAACCAACCACAGCAACCCTCCCGTCGCGAGGGGAATCGTGAGGTTGTCGTCGAGCCCCAGCGGCATCACCTCGATGAGGGCCACCAGAGCCGCGACCAACGCGAGTGCACCAAAGCCCGGGCCGGGGGCCCAGACGACCAGCACAAGCAGCGCCACGGCAAAAAACACCGACGTGCCGAGGCGGCTGCCCTTGCCGAGGCGGCGGCGCCCCCAGGTGCGACCGATCGCCGAAGCTGCCGGATCGGCCAAACCGAGTACGGCAATCGAGGCCGAGGCGATGGGCGCGTCGAAGAGCAGCCAGACGAGCGTAGCTCCCAACGCATACCAAGACGATGACGCGATGCCCCCGGCCTCTCGCGGCGATGCGAGGGTTCGAAACCACGAAAAAAACCGCCGATTTACCTCGGGCACTCGCAGTCGCACCACGTCCAGCCCGAAGGCAACGAGCGTGCCGGCTGAGAGCAGGGCCACGGTCGTAGCCGCAGACAGCCCCAGCCACAGCGGAGCGAGCGAAAGCATGATGCCGTTGGTCGCATGAAACAGCCGGCGCCATGGCTGCAGCCCCTCGGTCCGTGCGACAAGCAGGTCGAACGACGGCGCCGCATCTGCGGTCTGATTGGGAGCGGTCATGTCAGAGATCATACCTGTTTTTCGAGGAATGCCAGCCACGTATGTCTGCGTTTTGAAAGACTGTTACCAGCCTGAGGGTGACACGTTACGCGCCACGACATGAAGCCGGGATCGAGGTGGCCGGTAACGGGATCGGCACCCGCCTGAAATCGAACCGATACCGATTGGTCACGCCGATGATGGGCAGGGCAGCAAACTTGCAAGCAGTCGTGGTGCACTCGTCTGCAGATCGTTCTCGCCCCTTTTCGAGATCAGCTTGCCATGCCCAGCGTCACCGTTCACGTCCATCTGGCCCGCCGTGTGCTCGAGGCCCTGGAGCGCCGCCCCCGTATCGCTCCCTTTGATGCCTCTCGGCCAGAACTGGTAAACGCGTTTCTTCAGGGCTCGTTTGGGCCCGACCTGGGCTACATGCCGGGGGGTCATCGCCCGCTCTCAGACCTTGCGCACTGCCTCTATTCGGGTGACCTGACGCGCGCCTTGCTGGAACGGTCGCAGACTCCCGAGGCTCGAGCGTTTTCGTGGGGCTGGGTGACCCATGTGCTCGCCGATGTGTTCATACATCCGATCGTCGGATGCGCCGTGGGGGAGCTCGTCTATGGCAGCCCTTCGCACTTCGCTGATGGCGACAAGCATCCGGTGGCTCACGTGCGGGTCGAGGCCGGGCTCGATGCGATCTATGCGGAGCGGCATCCTGAACTGCGGCGCCTGCGCTTCGACCCCGCACTGACGGCCAGCGAAATCGACGTGCTCGTCGATGCCTTTGACATGACGTACGGCGTTACACCCGACCGCACGCATTTCACACGCAGCCATCGGGTCGCTGGCCGGCGGGCAGAGCAAGGACTGCGGCTGGCGCACTTTACGGCGCGCCTGCTGCCGACACATGTCAAACCGTTGCGCGCGTGGCTCGACCGTCAGCTGGGCCCGGTGAGCTGGCTGCGCAGCAAGCTCGGAAGCCGTCACGTGGCGCTGGGTTATGTGCTGCCGGTGCTTCCACCGCTGTGGTTTCTCGATGCGGTGCGTGATGTCGAAGAGAACTTCGTCGAGTTCTTCGAAGAGCAGGTCGCCTGCAGTGCGCAAAGCTTGTCCAATGCCAACCTCGACACCGGGCGGCCTGACCGTGAAGATCTGGCACACGGGGGATTGCGGCGTAGCCTCGATCTGCTGACCGACTTGGGCGGCCGGGTACCGGCGTGGGCCTCGCCCCCGACCCCCCTGGCGGGAGCGGCCTGATCGATGCGCATCGCGCTCTTCACCGACACGTGTCTGCCGACACTCAATGGTGTGGCTCGTGCGCTCGGGCTGCTCATCGAGCACGCCGCGCGCCACGGCCACGAAGTGGCACTCATCAGCCCCAGCGTATCGCAGCCTGCAGCGCCTGGCGCAGTTGTCTTCGTTCACGTTGGAGGGTCACATGTCAGCATGGATCGTTCGACTCGGTACCTTTGACGAACGTCTGTTGCGCGCCCTGTTGCAGCGGCGCCAACCCATGCTGAGCCTGCTGATGCGCGCCATCACGCACCTCGCCGATTGGCCTGTGGCGGTCGCCTTCACCCTGTCGCTTGCGCTTGGTCTGGTGCCGGGCATGGCTGCGACGGGCCAGCAGATGGCTTGGACCCTTGCGCTCGCCCACCTCTCCGTCGAGGTGCTCAAGCGCTGCTTCACCCGTGAGCGGCCCAGCCTCGGGCTGGGCATGCAATGGCTCGTCTCGGTGCCCGACCGGTTCAGCTTCCCCTCGGGTCATGCCACAGCTGCCATGTCGATGGCGCTCCCGCTCGCTCTGGGCCTCGGTGGCATGGCAGGCAGGGCGGTGCTGGTGCTCGGGATCGCCGTCGGTCTGTCGCGCTGCTATCTCGGGGTACACTACCCCGGCGACGTGCTTGCCGGGTGGTGTCTCTCAGCCTCAACCCTGCTGTTGGTAACGACCGTCATCATCTGACGGGGCGTGCCACTTCGCAGGAGGGTGCGCTACTTCGCAGGAGGCCTCGAAGGCCGCATCTCCATGCGGCTGACCAAGGCGTTGGACGGGTAGGCGACGAGCTGCATCACGGCCCGTGCGATGTCGTCGGGCTGGAGCGTCCATTCACGCTCACCATCATGGCCGCCAAACGCCGTGTTGACGCTGCCCGGCATCAAAATGCTGGTGCGAATGCCGTCGTGACGCAGGTCGAGCATCATGGCTTCGGTCATGCCGAGCAGACCGAACTTGCTCGCGTTGTAGCCGGCGCCCGCGCCAAACGAGTTGCGCGAGGCCAGTGAGCCGACGTTGATCAGCCAGGCCTCGCCGTGCTCGGCCCCGGCGGCCTGCAGCAGCGGCAGACACGCCTTGGTGGTGAAGAACACGCCGTGCAGGTTGGTTTCGACCTGCAGCAGCCAGTCGTCGACCGTCAGCTCCTGGACCGGCTTGAAAACGCCGAGGCCTGCGTTGTTGACGATGATGTCGAGCCGCCCAAAGCGCGCCTCGATCTCGGCCGCGAGCCCGACGCAGGCCTCGTGCGATCGTACGTCGCAGGCCAGACCGACGATCTGTCCCTGCGGGGCCTGCTGCCCCTGTGCCGGCCCCCCCGCCTCCAGGCGGCGTGCGATCGCCGCAGCGGCTCGCTGCGCCTTTTCTTCGCTCCGCGACGTCAGCACGACCGAGGCCCCCGCCAGCGCCAACGCCTCGGCCACCGCCTCGCCAATGCCCTCCGACCCGCCCGTAACGAGTGCGACCCTGCCGCTCAGGTGCACCTGCTCGCTCCAACTCATCGCCTTGCTCTCCCCTTGCCCGTCATCATCAACTTGGCGACCGTCGAGCCGATGGCCGCATCTGCTTCGCCTGACCCCACACCCCGCAGCGAGGATCCATCGTGCGCAAGGTAGCCGTCGTCACCGGAGGCGCCGTTCGCCTCGGCCGCAGCATCTCACTCGGCCTCGCCGAGGCCGGCTATGACCTGCTCGTGCACTACAACCGCTCTGAACTCGCGGCCCGAGAGACGGTTCGGGCCATCGAAGCGTTGGGTCGCCGGGTCGAAACCGTACAGGCCGACCTCGGCACCGGCGAGGGCCCCGAAGCGCTCGCCGAAGCGGCGCGCACTCAGTTTGGTCGCGTCGACCTGCTCGTGAATTCTGCCGCCAGCTTCGATGCGGCCGACCTGCTCGACGTCGACGAAGATCGCTGGGATGCGGTCATGGCCCTGAACCTCAAAGGCCCGTTTCTGCTTGTGCGCGCCTGCGCTGACATGCTCAAGGCATGCTCGGGCAATGTGGTCAATCTCGTGGACCTCTCGGCGTTTCAGCCTTGGACCCAGTATCCCCATCATGCCGTCAGCAAAGCCGGCCTGATGCACTTGACGCGCATTTTGGCGCGCGTCATGGCGCCGAGGGTGCGC
>CAYVPD010000114.1:0-5411 GCA_964453545.1 uncultured Gemmatimonadaceae bacterium | reverse complement strand
GAGCCTCAAGCGCGCGCGCGATCACGGGACGCCGCTCTTTGTCAACGACGTCGAGATCGCGCTCACGTTTCCTGAGCACACCGGGCGAGCGCCCGAGGTATGGCGAGGCGAGGTGCCAGCGCTCGACGTGCCGGTTGGTACGCGGCTCTCCATCCAAGGTCAGGGCAGCCGGCCTTTGAGTCACGCGGCGTTGGTGAACCAGAGCCGAGAGGCCGGCCCGGAACTCCAAGTCGACGAGCGGTGCTTTTTTGGCGACTGGGTGCCGCAAACGTCCGGACAATGGCGCTGGGATCTGCGAGACCTCGACGGAATGCCTGCCGGTGCTCCGCCGCCCGATGTGGTGCTGCAGCTCCAGCCCGATCAACCGCCCGGCGTGCAGCTGATCGATCCAGCGCCCGAAGCCGAACTCCCGCTCAACCAGCGGCAAGCTCTGATCATTCAGGCGGGTGACGATTACGGGGTGGAATGGCTCGAATTGGTCGCGTGGCGGGTGCCGGCTCTCGGCGAGCCGCAGGCGCCGATCCGGCAGCGGCTCGATACGGGCGAGGCGCCCCGAGTGTTGTTGCGCCCCGTCATGGATGTCTCGGAATGGGGCCTCGTGGCGGGCGATGAGGTGCACTACTTCGTGCGCGTTCAAGACAACCACCCGCGGGGGCAGCAGGCACAGACCGAGACGGCGATCCTGAGGCTCGCGTCGGCTGATGAGCTTCGCGAAGATGCGGGCGATGAATTGCAGGCAGCGGCCGACGCCCTGGCTGCCCTCCGCGACGATGCGCAAGAGGCAGCCCGTGAGGCGCGCGACGCCCAGCGCGAGGCCGCGGCCCCTGCGCGAGAAGACGAGGCAGCAGGACAGCAAGCAGCAGACGGACAAGAGACCGGCTTCGAAGAACGCGAAGCGCTACGTGAGGCGCTGGAGGCAGCCGATGCTAGAGCAGGGCAGGTGGACTCGCTCCGGGCCGTGCTCGAGGCCCTGAATGAGGCCATGGCCGAGGCCGGTGCCGCCAACCCGGGCCTGCGCCAAGACCTTCAGGAAGTCAGTGAGTTGCTCGCGCAGGCCGGGGAGCCAGGTGTGCAGGCCGAACTCGCCGAATTGCTGGCGGGCATGGAGGGTCTGGGCCGGGAAGAGGCTGCGCAGATGCTCGAGCAGCTCGCGGGCGACCAGCAGAAGCTGCAGGAGCAGCTCGAAGAGGCTGCCAAGCGTCTGGAGCGCGCTGCGGTGCGGCAGGAGTTCACGGCCGTATCGCAGACGACCAATGACCTCGCCCGGCGACAGCAGGCCTTGGCCGAGTCGATGATGGAAGACGCCTCAGCCCAGCGTGCCGAACAGCAAAATGCGCTGGCCGACGAGGCCGAAGCCGCGGCAGAGCGCGCGGCCGCTCTTGAGGAACGGCTCGCCGACATCGAGGAGTCGCAGGCGGCTGAGGCGGTGGCAGCGGCCAACGAAAACCTTGCCGAGGCCGCGGAGAGCATGCGGGACGCATCTGCAGCCGCACAGCAAGGCGACCCCCGCGGGGCCGGGGAGCGCGCGCAGCAGGCCGCGCAGCAGATGGCCGGCGCATCGCAGCAGCTCGATCAGGCGGAGCAGCAGTTGAGCGGGGAGCGGGCCCGGGCGTTTCACACGGCGCTGCAGCAGACGGCGCATGACCTGCTTTCTCTGGCCCGGCAGCAGGGCGACATGTTGATGCGCATCGATGAGGCGGATCGCCGAGCTCTGGCCGAAATGCGCACCGAGGTCGCCGCGGTAGAGCAGGGGGCTGAGCGGGTGGCTCGTCACCTGGCCGGCGCGGCCCGGACGGCCCGCGCGGGCGGGGCGGAGCGCCCCATTCTCGATGCGATCGGTGTCGGCCTCGTGCGGCTGCGCACAACGGTCGAGACCCTCGATCGCCCCTCGGTGGCTCGCGGGTCTGGCCCGGCGCAGACGGGTGCCCTTGCGCTTGATGCTCTGAACGAGGGCGCACGTCTGGCACTGGCGACCGCCGATGAGATCTCGCAGGGAGGGTCCTCATCGCAGACGCCATCCCCAGAGCAGGCGATGGAACAGCTTCAGGAGCTGGCGCAGGATCAGGCGGACCTGAACAACCAGGCCACGCAGATGATGCCGATGGACCTGACGCCCACGGCGCGCGACGAACAGATGCAGCAGATGGCGCAGCAACAGCAGCAGATTGCCGATCAGGTCGGAGACATGGCGCAGCAGGAGGGTGAGGGTCCGCTGGGAGATCTCGAGGCGCTGGCACAAGAGGCCGAGGCGCTTGCGCAGGCGCTGCAACAGGGGCGACTCGATGCGACAACCCGTGAGCGTCAGGAGCGGCTCTTCCATCGTTTGCTTGATGCAGGGCGCTCCATGCAGCGTGACGGAGAGACGCCTGAGCGTGAGTCAGAGGTCGGCGCCGAGGTGGAGCGTGGCTTGATCGCGCCGCTCGATGCCGAGGCGCTGGGCATCGCTCGGTATCGTCCCGATCCGCTTGCGCTGCAGCAGCTCTCACCAGCCGCCCGTGCGTTGGTTCTGCGCTACTTTCGCAGCCTGAACGAATCCCGCTCCGGGGGCACCCCATGATCGGGGTAACGCGTGGCATCTCACGCGCTCTTTTTGTCGCGTTCTTGGGCGCATTGGGGCTCGTCGCGTCGGGTCTGTGCGGGCCCGGGCTCGAGGCACAACAGCGGCCTCGTGATGCACTGCCAGGGCGCGACTTCGGGCCAGTGCAAGAAACGGCACTACTTCGTCAGGCCTCAGCCTTGGAATGGCAGGGGCAGCTCGAGGCGGCCGAGGCGATTCTCGTCGACGTACTTGAGGGCAACCCGACGTCATCGGCTGCACTCTTTTCGCTCGAGCGCATTTTGCGCGGGCGTGATCGCATCGGCGAGGTGCTGCCGTGGGCCGATGCATACATCGCCAATGCACCGAGAGCCGCAGGACCCCGGTATCTGAAGCTACGGGTGCTCGTGGAAATCGACTCACTTGGGCCCTTTGACGAGACCGCCGATGCCTGGTTTGCTGCCGAAGCCGGGAGCGTGCAGCCGTGGCGCGAAGTCGCTCGGCTGCTTGAGCAGGCCCGTGGCCCGGGTGCGGCGCTTGAGCTCCTGCAGCGTGGACAGCGGGAGTTGGGCACGCCCTCATCGCTTTCGTTCGAGGTGGGCGACCTGCGGCTCAAGCAGGGCGATGAAGCCAGCGCCGCACGGGCGTGGACCGAGGTGCTCGACAACCCGGGCGCCGACGTGGCGTCGCTGGTGCGGCGTGCGGAGCGGCTGAGCCCCGCCAGCGCTGGGCCTGTGTTGTCGGGGCTGCAGTCGGCGTCGGCTCCGGTGGGTTGGCGACTCGCGGCCCTTGATCTCGCCTTGACGCTGGGGCTTGAGGACACGGCCTTTGCCGCCGCTGAAGAGGGAGCGGATCGTGTCGCAGGCAGCGAGCGCGGACCGTATCTGCGAGAGGTCGCACGGCGAGCCGATGCCCGCACCCGGCCCGAGCTCGCCCTGTGGGCCCTCACCCGGTTGGAAGAGTCGGGCGAGGGATCAAGCCGCTCAGCGGCCGATACGGACCGCATGGTGGCGACGGCGCTTGCAGCCGGCGACTCATTGGCCGCCATCGAAGCGCAGCTCGGACGCGCGCAGCGTCTGCCGACCCGAGGGGTGGAGCGCGAGCAGGCACTGGCCCGGCTGCTGAGACTGGAAAGCTCGTGGTCGGGGGTTGGGGCAGCCGCGTTGATTGCGCGCTGGACGGAGTTCGATCGGGAATTTCCTCAGTCGCCAGCGCGCGATTCTCTGGCAGCTGGCGTTGCGCACGCCTTGGCCCGGCGCGAGGCGTCTGACGACGCGCTGGCTTTGCTCGAGACGGCTGAGGGCCCTCTGGCCCTTGAGCAGCGAGGATGGCTGCTGCTTGGCGCGGGAGACGTGGTCGGAGCCAAGGCAGCTCTGATGGCGGCGGCGGGTGGGCTCGAGGGCCGTGGCACGACGTCGGTACTCGGCGCGGTCGCGGTGCTGGAGCGCCTGCCGGGTGAGAGCGCGGCCGAGATCGCTCCAGCGTTGAGCGAGGCCCACTCGGGTGCCCTTGGAGCTGCACTCGACCGGGTCGCCCGGCGGCTATCGGTTACGCCCGACAGTGCGACGTCTGAGCGGGCCACGCTGCACTTCGTCGCAGCTGAAATTGCCGGCGCAGGCCAAGACACGGCATCGGCCGAGGCCCATTTGGACGCCTTGCTGGCGTTGCCTGGTGACGTTGTGGAGCGACCGGTCGCCCTGTTGGCGCTGGCGCGCATGCTCAGCCAACGCGACGAGGGAATCGAGCAGGCCCGAGCCTATCTTACTCAGCTGATCCTGGAGCACCCACAAGCCGCCGTCGTGCCCGAGGCGCGCCGGGCCTTGGACGCTCTCGGGTCGGAGGACCAACCATGAGGCACGCTCTCTTGTGGCCATGGAAGCGTCTGCAACGGGTGCTTTGGTTGGTGGGGCTTCTCGGCTCAGCCCTGCTCCCCGCCGAAGGCACGGCTCAGTACCTGCTGGTTCCGATGGATGAGGGGCAGGCCAATCACCTCAAGGCCTACGGGCTGACCTTCGAGGCGATTGAACAGGGCATGCGGGCCGAGTGGCTGCTGAACCTGCGCGGCGGAAGTTTTCTGCTCACCGACGCCCCTGATGTCCGGGCCAGCGCGGCGCTGCGGGGCGTCGATATCGAGGTGCTTGATGCCGCCGGCGAAGCCCGGCTGCGCGCCACCATGGCCACACAGAACATGGAGGCCGTGCCCTTGGAGAAAGCGCCCAAGATCGCCGTCTACACGCCGCCGAATTCGACCCCATGGGACGACGCGGTAACGATGGCGCTTGAGTACGCCGGAATTCCCTATGAGCAGATCTGGGACCGTGAGGTGCTTCGCGGGGGGCTCGAGACCTACGACTGGCTGCACCTGCACCATGAAGACTTCACGGGACAGTACTCAAAGTTCTTTCTCAACTATGCCGGTGCGGCGTGGCTTGCCGAAGAAGTTGCCCGAAATGAGGAAGTTGCCAGTGAGTTCGGCTTCTCGAGCGTACCCGAGCTGAAGAAAGCGGTCGCGCGTACCATTGGCGACTATGTGGCGCAGGGCGGGTTTCTGTTTGCGATGTGCTCGGCTCCGGAGACCCTTGAACTGGCCTTGGCTGCGGGTGACCTCGATATCGCGGCCGCCTGGGCTGATGGAACTCCGGTCTCGCCCGAAGCGGTCACAGGACTGGATTGGAGCCGCACACCGGGCTTTGCCGATGCTCAGCTTCAGTCAGCGCCGTCGATCAATGCATTCAGCGACATCGATGGCCATCAGGTCAACACGCCTTGGCGGGAGTCGCTTGGGGTTTTCACCCTATTCGAGTTCTCGGCGGGCTTCGATCCGGTACCGACGATGCTGACGCAAAACCATGAGTCGGTGCTCCCTGACTTCTAC
>CAYVPD010000113.1:0-5460 GCA_964453545.1 uncultured Gemmatimonadaceae bacterium | reverse complement strand
CCGAGCGCCCGGCAGCACCATGACCGCACCCGGACCCATGCGCGTAGCGAGCGCACGGCGCCGCTCGGCAAAGAGCTCCGCCGGCAGCGGCGGGGGGGGGGCGCCGAGGGCCCACGGAGCGATCTCGTTGTCAGCGTCGGCCATCTTCAGGGATCCAGGGTCACAAGTTCGGGGTCTGTGAACGGGATCGGCCTCCCGAACACCTCGATTCAGCATCTCGGAGGCCCGCGCGACAAGGCGTGTCCGCGCCTTTAGATTCACGCCAGGGCGACCCGCCGATCAAGCCTCAGCCGCATTTCGAGCCCCGTCACACCCAACCGCGAGCCTCACTCCGTGCCTGTGCCTCACGCTGTCTTCATGCCGCTCCTCAATCTGAGCCTGACCCTGAGCCTGACGCTGGGCCTCGCCCTTCCCGCCACTGCCGCGGCGACGCAGGCGCAGAGCTCTGAGCCGCGCGACTCGATTGGCGCGTCGGCCGACACCACGATTCAAGCCCCGCTGCAGATGCGCCCCCTCGTGGTCGAGGTATTGCGCACGCCGCAGAGCGGCAATGCGCTGCCCTTTGCGATAGCCGGTGACGACCTCGGTGCGTTGCCCGTACCTACGACGGGCGCGGCGCTGTCTGATGCACTCATGGCCCTGCCCGGTCTCCAGCTCCAGAATCGTTTCAACTACGCGGTTGGTGAGCGCGTCGTTGTGCGCGGCTTTGGAGCTCGCGCGCAGTTCGGCGTACGCGGCATTCGCGCCGTGCTCGATGGCATTCCGGCCACACTGCCCGACGGACAGACGACGCTCGACCACGTCGATCCCGCGGCGCTGGGGCAGGTCGAGCTTCTGCGCGGACCCGGCTCGGCATGGTGGGGCAATGCGGCCGGGGGCGTGCTGTTCATGCGCAGCCGCACGCCCGCACCCGGCAAACGCACGATTCTGGGTGCACGCACCGGCTCGTTCGGCCTGTTCGAAACCACTGCGGCGGTGGAAGACGGAGGGCAGGTTGCCGGTGACCCCGTCACTCGTATCGCGCTGACCGGTGTTTCGTGGGATGGCTTTCGTGCCGACCCCCTCAATGGTGGTACCTACGGCAGTTCGGAGCGTTGGATCGTCACCGGTCGTCACGCCCGCCAGGTCGCCTCGGGCGAGCTGGTTCTGTCGCTGGCCGCACTGGATCTCGACGCTGAAAACCCAGGGTCGCTGCCTATGGACTCCCTCTTTGATGACGATCGCTCAGCGTGGGGCAACAATGTGCGCCAGCGCCTCGGCAAGACCGTGCGCCAGGCGCAGCTCGGCGCCGCGTGGCGCGGAGAGGCCGACAACACCGAGGCCTCCGCTCAACCCGAGCTGGCCGCATGGGTGATCACCCGTGAACTGCGCAATCCGATTCCGGGCACCGTGGTCGAGGTCGACCGGGTCGCCGGCGGTGCGCGTGCCGGGCTCGAAGGCACAGGTAGAAATTTGACGTGGGCCATCGGGACCGAGGTCGAATTCCAGCGCGACGATCGTCGCAACTTCGCCAATGACGCCGGCGCCAACGGGGCGCTCTCCCTGGAGCAGTTCGAGACCGTATTGGGCACCGCGCTCTTTGCCCGCGCTGCCACCCGCGTCGGACAGCTTGACGTGCAGGGTGCGGTGCGCTGGGACCGCATCGGCTTCGAAGCCGACGACCGCTTGATTGCCGCGGGCGAGCCCGACGAATCCGGCTCTCGTACGCTTCAGATGCTGAGCCCTTCACTGGGCCTGCGCCTTCCCTTGCGTGCAGCCACGTCGACAGCACCGAGCCGCCTCGACGCGTTCGGCTCCATCTCGGCCTTCATCGAAACCCCCACGACAACCGAACTCGCTAATCGCCCCGACGGTGCCGGCGGTTTCAACCCGGAGCTCGACCCGACCCGCGGCTGGACGAGTGAGTTCGGGCTTGAGGGCCAGATCGGCACACGCACCGGTTGGGAAGTCGTGGTGTTTCGCACCTGGCTGCGCGACGAGCTGGTGCCGTTTGAGGTGCCCACCGATCCGGGCCGAACCTTCTTTCGCAACGCGGCGCGTTCGTCACACGAGGGCGTCGAGCTCGCTGCCCGCACCCTGCTGCCAGGTGATCTGGGGCTGCGCATGGCCTGGACTTCGGTCAATGCCCGATTCGACGAGGGTCAGGGCGAGGCGATCGAGGGCAATCTCATTCCCGGACGCGCTCCACACCGTTTCGAAGCCCGCCTGACCCGAGATCAAGGCCGCGTACGAGGTCTGGTCGATGTCGTGTGGTCTGACGCGATCCCCACCAACGATGCCAATACGGGCGAGGCTCCTGCGTGGTGGCGCATCGACCTGCGTGGCGGGCCTGCACCCGTGGAGGCCGGCCGATGGCGGCTGCACCCGTGGTTCGAAGTCGGCAACCTGCTCGACGAGCAGTATGTCGGCTCGGTCGTCGTCAATGCATTTGGCGGTCGCTGGTTCGAGCCCGCACCAGGGCGGTCGTTTTCGGTCGGAGGGCGTCTCGAGCTCGGGAGGGGGCGATGATGTATCGCGCTGCGGGCCTGCGACTCACCTTTGGCCTCATGACGACGGCGCTTCTGGCCACACCTATGGAGACGCAGGCACAAATGTCTCAGCCATCGGCGGCAAATCAGGTGGTCGATGTGCTGATCGAGATCCCCGCCAGGGGTCAGGTGAAGTACGAAATCGACAAGGCGACCGGCCGCCCTCGCGTGGATCGCTTCATCGCGCCCGGCCTGTCGTATCCGGCCAACTACGGTTACGTGCCGGGCAGCTGCGCTGGCGATGGCGACCCGCTCGATGCACTCGTTCTGACACGCGTCGCGCTGCTGCCGGGCGTGTTGATCGAGGCACAGGTCATCGGGGTGCTACGCATGCGCGATGCCGGTGACGATGATGCCAAGCTGATCGCGGTGCCACTTGCATCAATGGACGTCATCGACCCGTCGGCTGGGGCCTTTTCAGGGCTCGCCGACATCGACGAGTTGCCCGCCTCGGTGCGCGCCGAGATCGAAGCGTTCTTTCTTGCCTACAAGCGCGCCGCCGATGGCTCGACCCCGGTGCAACTCAGTGGCTTCGGCGACGCGACCGAAGCCGCCGAACAGGTTTCAGCCGCACTCGCGCGTAGCGATTGCCGCTGAATTAGGCGCCTCAACCCCGAGTGCAGCGCCTGGGATTGTAGGTCAGCGCGAGGCCATTTACGACAGCACGCTCGCCCGACGCATCGGCAGGCTGATTGATGATCTGCGTGCCAACGAGCATGACCGATGAGCCGCCCCCGTCGAGGTTCAACGCCTCGGTGGCCCCGAGAGCTTCGAGCAGCTCGGTCAGCTCGGGGAGCGCCATGCCGACGGAGTGCTCCGCGCGGCGCCCATCGACGACCACCAGCCAAAGTCTGCGGCGCTGGGGGTCCCAGCCGACCGCTGTTCGCGGATGCCGGGTTGCCGCAAACCCAGGATTGGCCGTGATCCCCAAGTCGCCGACGCGGCGTCCTTGATCCAGCAGTTCAGGAAACCCACCAATCATCTCGACGAAGTCCGGCTGGGCGGCACGACCCGACGTAGCTGCGGGCTCGGTCATCGAACGGATCTCAAGCCGATCGACTGAGCCGTCACGCCAGATCAAGCCTGGACGGGAACGGGTCGACGTGACCCGACCGTCAACCTGCTCTGGACCAAGCGGCTGCCCTTCGGGCGTGAAGAAGTCTCCATTGACCGCCACGAGTACCGGCTCGACCGAACGCCTGGCCATCTCACTGACACGCTCTCGACCGCGCTCGCCCCGCTCCCGGGCTTCGGCCTGCACGACCTGCAGAGCGAGCTCGCAACGAGTCGCATCGATCTCGGCCAGATAAAGCGCCCAAGGCCCGCGAGACGAGCGAACGTCGTAGACCCACAGCCCGGCGACCGGTGCCGACAGGCGTGTGGTCATCGGAGCAAGCCAGGCATCGGCGTCAGCGGGAAGTCGCCCTTCGAGACGAGGAGGGCGGTCCGGCACGGAGCATGCGGCAACCGTCAACAGCAACGACAGCGCGAGCGCCGCGCGAGACCATGGCCTCGTACCAGCTCCGTTTCTACCTTGAGCGACCATGCCAATCTCGCTTTCCCGCTTTGCCCAACGCTTGCCCGGCGTTCTGCTGCTGGTGTTGGCGGTGGCTGTTGCGGCCTTGGCCGTAGCGGCCCCGACGTCAGCCCAGTCTCGAGACGTCACCCGGTTGGGCGTCTCGGTCGGCGGTATCTCAACCTTCGGTGTCATCGTTGAATACGAAACCGGCGCCCATTCGTGGGAACTGAATGTCGGCACATGGTCATTTCGAGATCTCTCGGCGTCACTGATTCGGCGTTGGCGGCTCAGCGACCGGGCCGTATTGCCTACCGTCGGGCTGGGGCTGTGGGGCGTCGTCGCATGGGTACCCGGCGAGCGCCCGTCTGGGGTGCTGGTCGCTCGGGCCCCAATCGGTGTGGAATGGCAGGTCATCGAACGCAGTTCACTCACCATCGACGTCAATCTCAATCGCGCCCTGTGGGTGCGCCGGGCCGATCCTGACGACGAGTTGCCGCTAAATCGCAGACTTGTGCCGCTGCCCGGAGCCTCATGGCGCTGGCACACGCGTTGAACGGCATCTGGCGACGCACTCTTGCTACCATTCGTCAGCTTCATCCCACGCCTCATCACGCCAGAACCGCTCTTCTTCAGCGCGAGCCTGCTTCACATCGAGGGGCTCTTCAGCACTGAGGCGCCCCTCTTCGACAATCTGGCGCAGCGTTTCGTCGTCAATGCTTGGCACGCTCTGCGACCGGGGCACACCCCTCTTTCTGCGGGCCCAGCCAACCACGACCAGCAGGGTGAACAGGAGGGTCGCAAGCCCCGAAAACAGGCTCATCGGTCGAGTGGCGTCATTCCCACGTATTTGAGTCCACTGCCGGTGTTGAACAGCACGATTTCGGCGTCAGCAGAGAGCTCACCCTCGGCAACGAGCCGGGCCGCGGCCGCCGCAACTGCACCACCCTCGGGGGCCGCAAAGATACCGGTATCGGCCCCCACGTGATGGACCCAGGCCTCCATCTCATGATCGGTGATCGCGATCGCCGAGGCACCGCTTTCCCGAACCGTACGCAAGATCAAGAAGTCACCCACGGCAGCTGGCACCCGCAGCCCTGAGGCATAGGTGGCTGCGCCCTCAAAGAAGTCGGCGTGCTCGGCCCCGGCCTCCCATGCTCGCACCATCGGTGCGCATCCGGCCGCCTGCACCACGAACATCTTCGGGCGTTCGCTCCCGATCCACCCCAGCGCCTGCATCTCGTCAAAGGCCTTCCACATGCCGATCAGCCCCGTCCCACCACCGGTCGGATAGAAGATGGCATCGGGCAGCCGACCCCCAAGCTGCTCGAACAATTCGTAGCCCATCGTCTTCTTGCCTTCGATGCGGTACGGCTCCTTCAGCGTCGACACGTCAAACCAGCCGTGCTCTTCGAC
>CAYVPD010000112.1:0-5500 GCA_964453545.1 uncultured Gemmatimonadaceae bacterium | reverse complement strand
GGCACTGGCGGGGGTCGAAAAGGCCGCTGTGGTGCAGTCGCTGGCCATGGGCATTCACGGCCAGGTCGTGACGCAGCTCGATGAGCCCGATGCCCGCACACATGTGCCGGTGCGTCTACAGCTGGCGCGGGAGGCCCGCTCGGGGGCCGATCGCCTCGACGGTCTGCATGTGACATCACGCACCGGAGCGCTGGTTCCGGTGTCGCAGGTCGTTGACCTCGAGGTCACCGAGGTACCGCAGGTCATCGATCGCAAAAACGGCGAGCCGGTGGTCTACGTGATGGCCGAAGTTGCCGGTGGGGCCGAGAGTCCCGTCTACGCCATTCTCGATCTCAAAGACGAGCTGGGTGAGATCACGCAGCTCTTCACGGCGCAGCCGGGCAGCACCGATGAGGTCGTCATGAAATGGGATGGCGAATGGCAGATCACCTACGAGGTGTTCCGGGACCTGGGCATCGCGTTTGGTGGCGCACTCGTGCTCATCTACGTGCTGATCGTCGCATGGTTCGGCTCGTTTACGACGCCGCTCGTCATGATGGCTGCGATTCCGCTGACGCTGGTTGGCATCGCGCCTGGGCATCTGATCTTTGACGCATTCTTTACCGCCACATCGATGATCGGCATGATCGCGCTCGCGGGCATCATGGTGCGCAACGGCATCTTGCTGATCGACTATCTCGAGGCGCGTATCGCGCAGGGCGTGCCGCTGAAGCAGGCGGTGCTCGAGGCGGGGGCGGTGCGTACGCGCCCGATCGCACTCACGGCTGGCACGGTGGTAATCGGAGCCATCGTGATTCTCTTTGACCCGATCTTTCAAGGTCTGGCTGTGGCACTGATTGCGGGGGCGCTGGCCTCGACCGTGCTGACGCTGATCGTGGTGCCGGGCATCTACTTTTTGATGCGCCGCAATTCCAAGGTGATCGAGGCCAGGAGCTGACGCGATGAATACCAAGATGATGATGCTGCTGTATCTGGAAGACGACGACACGCGCGTAACGCAGCTGCTCACGGAGCATGGCGTGATGGCATGGAGCCGCATTCCTCTCGATGGCTATGGTCCGGGGATGGCGGGCTGGTATGGCACCGTGGCGCCCTTTCGATCGCGCATGGCCTTCACCGTCGTTCCCGAAAACCGAGTCGAACTGCTGCTCGAGGCGGTACGCGATCTCGATGGCTTGGCCGACCCGAAACACCCTGTACATGCGCTTGTGATGCCGGTCGAGGCCACGGCGCAGTCCAAGAAAACCGGTGGCTCCGCGTGAGGCGAGCGAGCCGCACCTGAGCGAGCCGCAGCTGGCTGATTTCTCCCTCCACCACAACGACCCAAAGGACAACTGTCATGAGTCTCGATCACAAGATTCGCCTGATTGCGGGCACCTTCATCTTGCTCTCGCTAGCAATCGGCTACTGGGTGACCCCGTGGGCCTATCTGTTTACCGCTTTTGTCGGCGTCAATCTGATCCAGAGCAGCCTGACGAAGTGGTGCCTCATGGAAGACATCTTGAAGGCGTCGGGAATCCACAAGGAACGGGGCGTGCACGGGGCCTGAGCCGTGTTATAATTGGAGCTTGGCCGGGGTCGCTCTGACCCCGGCCAGGGTTCTCCCCTCTCTCATGCCCCACCCGTTGCCGGAGTCGCACGTGGCCCGCAAGAAGATCGTTTTGGCCTACAGCGGCGGTCTCGACACCGCCTGCATTCTGAAGACGCTCCTCCAGCAGGGGCATGAGGTGATCGCCTACGTCGCCAACGTGGGCCAGCAAGAAGACTTCGACGATGTCGCCCGGCGGGCGATCCAGACCGGTGCGAGCCAGGTGTTTGTCGAAGACCTGAACCGGGAATTCGTCACCGAGTTTATCTATCCTGCGATCGCCGGCAACGCGGTCTATGAAAATCGCTACTTGCTGGGCACGGCGCTGGCCCGCCCGGTTATTGCGCGCCGACAGGCCGAGATCGCGCTGCGCGAGGGGGCTGATGCTGTGGCGCACGGGGCGACGGGCAAGGGCAACGATCAGGTGCGCTTCGAGCTGGCGTTTGCCGCGCTGGCGCCCCGACTCGACATCATTGCGCCGTGGAAAGACGCCGAGTTTCTCAGCCGCTTTCAGGGCCGTCGCGATCTGCTGGCCTTTGCTGCCGAGCACTCGATTCCGGTCGAGGCGACGGCCGAAAAGCCGTATTCGAGCGATGAAAACATCATGCATCGCTCTTATGAGGCGGGGCTTCTTGAAGACCCTGACTTGGCGCCGCCCGATGACATGTTCAAGCTGACCCGTGGGTTGGCCGATACGCCCGACACGCCATCGAATCTCTCGATCGAATTCAAAGATTCGATGCCGGTACGGGTTGTCGACCATGACTCCGGCGAGAGCTGGAACGACGCGGTCGAACTCTTCGAGGCGCTCAATCGCCTCGGGGGCATGCACGGCATCGGGCGTATCGACATGGTCGAAAACCGCTTTGTGGGCATCAAGTCGCGCGGGGTCTACGAGACGCCGGGGGGCACGGTCCTGCATCAGGCGCTGCGTGATCTCGAGGGGCTCGCCATGGATCGTGAGGTGCTGCGCATGCGCGACATGCTGTCGCCGCGCTTTGCCGAGCTGATCTACAACGGTTTCTGGTTCTCGCCCGAGATGGATTTCATTCAGGCGGCATTCCGCCAGTCTGAGAAGTTGATCGACGGCGTGGTCAAGGTGCAGCTCTTCAAGGGCAACGTGATTCCGCGCGGGCGCACGTCGCCGACTGCGTTGTATGACAAAGAGCTTTCGTCGATGGATGTCTCGGGGGGCTACGACCAGCAAGATGCCCGCGGCTTCATCAGGCTCAATGCGCTGCGCCTGCGCGCGCACCGCATGATTTTGCGCAAGACCGGAGAAGAGGAGTAACGATGCAACTGCGTGCCCTGATTACCACCGTCGCTGTCGCGCTTTCTCTCACGGCTTGCGGGGGCGGCACGTCGCCGGCTCCTGGAGCCGGCCCGGCGCCTCGCGGGCCGGGGGGTGGGCCACCGCCCTCGATGCGTGGCGACAATGGCGGTCCCCCCCGGGGCGAGGCGCCGCGTCGCACCGACGTCGAAAGCGAGGTGGGCCCTCAGATCGCCCCGGCTGGCGTCGGTGCGATCGTGCCGCCCCCGCTCGGTGTCGACCTCGATACCGTGAAAGCCGGCCCCTTTGATCAGGGCAAGATGTGGACGTTTGACGTGCCCCCGGCCGACTACTTCGCCGAGGCGTACGGGATCGAGGCCGACAGTACTTGGTTTGCCACGGCCCGCCTTGGCGCCCTGCGCATTCCGGGGTGCTCGGCGTCGTTTGTCTCGCCGGCCGGCCTGGTACTCACCAACCATCACTGCGCCCGTGACTACGTGACGCAGGTCGCCGAAGAGGGAGAGACCCTGCTCGACGACGGGTTCTTTGCGCGCTCCTTTGATGAAGAGCGGGCCATCGAAGAGTTCGAGGCCGACCAGCTCGTCGAGATCATCGACGTCACGGCCGAGATCGACGCGCACGTCGGCAACCGCACGGGTGAGGAGCGCGCCGACCGGGTCGACGAAAAAATCGAAGAGATCACCGAGCGGCTGCTCAAGGCACGGGGCGGCGAAGACGCCGGGTACAAGGTCGAGGTCACTTCGCTCTACAACGGCGGGCTGCACTCGGCCTACGTCTTCAAGACGTACACCAACGCTCGGCTCGTCATGGCGCCCGAGCTGCAGATCGGCTTTTACGGCGGAGACCCTGACAACTTCACCTACCCGCGCTACAACCTCGACTTTGCCTTTTTGCGGCTCTACGACGACGAGGGTGAGCCGGTCGAGAGTGAGTACTGGTTCCGTTTCGCTACCGACGGGGTGCGTCCGGGTGACCCGATCTTCATCGTGGGCAATCCGGGGTCGACGTCTCGCTTGCAGACCGTCGCAGAATTGGCCTTTCGCCGCGACGTCTCAGACCGCGGCATTCTTGACTACCTGAAGAGCCGGGCCGAGCTGCTCGAGGGCTACATCGAGGCATGGCCCGAGCTTGCCGAAGAATACGACCTGCGCAACACGCTCTTCGGCATGCTCAACTCGATCAAGGCCTACCAGGGGCAGCTCGACGGGTTGGCCGACCCGGTCATTTTGGCGCGCCGTGCCGACACGGAGCGGCAGTTTGGCGAGGCGATCGCGGCCGACTCAACGCTGCAGGCGAAGTACGGAGGGCTGATCGAAGAGATGGCGCAGATTCAGGCCCGCAAGCGGGAAAGCCCTGAGGGCTATGGTGCGTTTCTGGCCCTGACGGTGCCCGATTACGCTTCACCGACGCTGCATCGTGCCCTGCTCGCCTTCCAGATTCTCAATGCGCGGCAACAGGGAGCACCTGAAGAGGCCACGGCGCCGCTCCTGGAGCAGTTGAAGGCCGTGAAGAACAAGCCGGCGGAGCTCGACGAGCTGTTGATCGAGGCCCGCATTCAGGACTTCATGAATGCCTACGGCAGCGACCAGCGCTGGATCTTCTCAATTCTGCAGGGGCGCACGCCTGAGGGTGCGGCCACGTGGATCCGCGAGAACAGCTTGCTCTCAGATTCGGCCGCCGCCATCGACGCGGTCGAGCGGGGCTTGGTCGACCCCAACGATCCCGCGGTGCGCACGGTTGGCTTCTACGTGCCTGCACTGGGCCGTTTCCAGCAGGCGCTGGGGGAGACGGCAGCTCGTGAAGAAGAGCTGGCTGCCCTGCTCGGGCGTGCCCGCTACGAGATCTACGGCACCGATGTGCCGCCCGATGCGACCTTCTCGCTGCGCATTGCTGACGGGGTGGTCGAAGGCTACGACTACAACGGCACCGAGGCCCCGTCAGTGACGACCTTCTTCGGGCTCTACGACCGTCATTTCTCGTTTGCGCATCAGTACGCTGACGACCCCGAAAATTCGCCGTGGTATCTGCCGGAGCGCTGGCAGACGCCCCCGGCCGAACTCGACTTGGCGACGCCGATCAACTTCGTGTCGACCGCCGACATCATCGGCGGCAATTCGGGCTCGCCAGTGCTGAACGCCGACCTCGAAATTGTCGGAGTGGTTTTTGACGGCAACATAGAGTCTCTGCCTGGCGACTACATCTACCTGCCCATCGCCAATCGCTCGGTGACGGCCGACGCCCGCGGCATTCTCGCAGCACTCGATCATGTGTACGACATGGATCGGCTCGTGCTCGAGGTGACGCTGGGTCAGGTGCTTGCGACCGAGCAAGAGGCCGACGCCGCCCGTCGATGACGCGAACGCTGGTTTTTTCTACATTTTGAGCTGTGCATGACGAGAAGCGCCGGTGCTTTTCGTCTCTCGTGAACTGCAGTGTCGGAGGTCGAGGTGGCTGGCCATTCCAAATGGTCCCAGATCAAGCGCAAGAAGGCGGTGCTCGACGCCAAGCGGGGCGCCCATTTCACCAAGCTGATTCGTGAGATCACGGTTGCCGCAAAGGCCGGCGGGGGAGACCCCGACGGCAACCCGCGGTTGCGGGCGGCGATCACCACCGCCCGCGCC
>CAYVPD010000111.1:0-5501 GCA_964453545.1 uncultured Gemmatimonadaceae bacterium | reverse complement strand
GATCGAGCGTGGCATGGCCGCCGAGGGCGGTCCCTTTGCCTACGTGCTCGACCCCCATGCGTCGCACGATCCGGCCACCGTGGTCGAGTTCATGGACCTGATGGCCCAATCGGGCATCGAGTTCTTGCGCGCCGATCAGGCCTTCGAAGCCGACGGCCAGCGGTTTGCCGCGGGCAGCTACGTGATTCCGCCCCAGGCGTTTCGGCCCTATGTCGTCGACCTGATGGAGCCCAAGCAGTTCCCCGACCGACGCCAATTCCCCGGAGGACCGCCGATCCCGCCGTACGACATGACGGGCTACGAGCTGCGTTTTCAGATGGGCCTTGAGGCCGTCAATGTCGACACCCCATTCGACATGCCCCCAGGCACGTGGGGCGAGGTTGACTGGACGGTCGGTGAGGTGCGCGGCGACGGTGTCGGATATCTGGTGAACCCCAATTCGAACTGGCTCTACCGAGGGCTGTCTGATCTGATCGGTGCCGGTTCGGCCGAGCGCACAACGCGTGACGCCGATGCGACGCCCGCCGGTTCGTACTGGCTGCCGGAACTCACCGCCTTGCAAGCCCGCGCTTTGGCCGATGAGTTCGGCCTGACGCTTGTGCATCTCGAGGGTGGCAACCGGGCCATCACCAATGCAGCCCCTGCCTCGGTGCGCGCTCCTCGTGTGGCCATCTATCGCTCCTGGCTGGCTCCGATGCCCGAGGGATGGACCCGCTGGGTCTTTGATCAGTACGGCATCGCCTGGACCAACGTCTGGGACGCAGATGTGCGAGAGGGTGCCCTCGCCGAGGTCGATGTGCTGATCGTGCCCTCTCAAGATGCCGAGGGCATTCGTGAAGGACACGCGCCGGGCAGCATGCCTGCGGCGTTTGTCGGCGGACTCGGTGACGAAGGCGTGGCAGC
The DNA here is from genome assembly GCA_964453545.1 of uncultured Gemmatimonadaceae bacterium. GTDB lineage: Bacteria > Gemmatimonadota > Gemmatimonadetes > Longimicrobiales > Gaopeijiaceae > Gaopeijia. Next base: position 4,598 of record CAYVPD010000111.1, on the reverse strand, counting down.
TGTGCAGCGCTTTGTCGAGCAGGGCGGCTGGTTGGTGGCCATCGACGAGGCCGTCGACTTCGCGATCGAGGCTTTTGAGCTGCCCTTCCGAAACACGGTGGCGGGAGTCTCGTCACAAGACTTCTTTCTGCCGGGCTCGATCATTCAGCTCGAGGTCGACAGCGCGCACCCACTGGGCTGGGGTGTGGAGAGCGACGCCGTAACCCTCTTCGCCCGCAGCCAGGTGCTGGAACGCACCGATGGCGGCACTACGCCGGGCATCACGACCCCCGCGTGTTACGCTGCAAGCAACTACCTGATCAGCGGCTGGACGCTAGGCGGCGACGAATATCTCGCAGGGCGTACCGCCGTGGCTCAAGCAGAGGTAGGCCAGGGCCACGTCGTGCTCTTCGGCTTCGAACCGCACTTTCGCGGCCAGCCGCGCAACACGTTCAAGCTGCTCTTCAACGCCGTGATGGGCAGCGTCACCGAGATGCCGACACCTGCCTCAAGCCTGACCTGCCGCTAGGCCTCAGCCCCCGCCGATGCGATATCCGGCGGGGGCTTCTGCCGCCTCCAGTGCCCACCCGATGAAGTCGCGAATGTCTTCGTTCGAGGTCGCCAGATCGGGCTCCCGTAGGTACATCATGTGCCCGGAGCGATAGCCCGTGAAGCGCATGCGGTCCTGCAGTCGGCCCGCCGGGTCGAGATTCCACATGGTGTATTTGGCACTGAAGTAGTCCGTGCCCCCGTCGTAGTAGCCGGCCTGCACGAAGAGGTGAAGCCACGGATTGGCTGACATCGCCCGCCGCAGGTCATCGCCTGTGCGATCCCCCTGACGATTCCATGGGTTCACGGGACCAAAGAGCCAGTACTGCAGGTCGGTCTCCCACCCCAACTCGTCACGCATGTAGATGTTGATCGCCGGTGAAAACGCCTGATTCCACGCGGTCAATGCCGGGTCGTAGTCGTAGGCCATGCCAGCATCGCGTCCGTCGCGCCCCTGATAGCGGGCGTCGAGGCGCCCCACGGTGTATCCCTCGTCGCGCATCAACTCCTTGCGGAACGACCCGACGTCGGGCCGCAGGTTGTGCGACAGGACCCAATCCGCCGACGTACCTGACCAACGTGCCACCTCACCCGCCAAACGCTCCCGCTCCGCGGCAGGCAAGCTCCCGCCTCGCGCCAGCGCCGGCAGCAACTCATCAAGGGTAAAGCGTTCAACCTCAGGCAGCAGCTCGTCGAGATCCCGCGCCTGCAAATCGGTCGGAAGCTGGCCGTGATACCAGGCCGTTGCCGTATAGTTGGGCAAGGCCAAGGCATCACCGACGGGCCCGCCCCGCTCGATCCCGAGTCCGGTCGGCGAGACCAGAACCACCCCGTTGAGCGCCATCCACTCGCTGTCGAGCAGCTCGCCGGCCAGCCCTGAGACGCGGGTGGTGCCGTAGCTCTCGCCGATCAGAAACTTGGGCGACGCCCACCGCTGCTCCCGCGTCACGAACGACCGAACCCAATCCGCCAGATAGGCAATGTCTTCGTTCACACCGAAGAACTGGCTGCGCTCCACCCCCGGCATCATGCGGGAGTATCCGACGTTCACGGGATTCACATATACGATGTCAGTAACGTCGAGAATCGTGTTGGGGTTGTCCCGAAACCCGTACGGCATCACCGGATACCCTTCGGGGTCGATGTTCAGCTGACGCGGCCCAGTGTAGCCGAGGTGCATCCAGAGCGACGCCGACCCCGGCCCACCGTTGAATGAAAACGTGAGAGGACGCCGGTCCGTATCACTCACGTCAGTGCGACGGTAGTACGTGAAGTGCAGCCCGGCGATCACCTCACCCGAGGCATCCCATACCGGCAGATACCCAACCTTGGCCTCATACGGCACCCGGACGCCGCCCACCACGACCTCATGGCGACTCGTATGCGTCGAGTCTGGGTTGAACTCCACCGACTGCGCCTGCGTCGCAGTGGGCAGCGCACAAAAGAGTCCGCCAAGCACCACCGCTGGGCGACACACGCGGCGAAGTAGGTACGTAACCAAGGCGTCCATGGCGAAAGGCATGAGGCATCTTCTCTCGTTCGAGGGGCAACCATTGCACTGCCACAACATGCGAGGGGGCACTGATCTCAACAACCGCCCAAACCAACGACCCAAAAGCTTTGACAGCGCTCGCCGCTCTGCTCTAGCTTTCAGTGCTGTGAGCTACAATCAATCAGCTGTCGACGCACCTCGCGCCTCTGCAGTACGGGCAGTCGCGTCTGCCCCTGTTCGGCGCCGAACCCTCGGAGTGCCCCGCACCCGATGAAAGTGCTCATCGTAGGCGCAGGTGAAGTGGGCTTCCATCTCGCCCAGCGCCTCTCTGAAGAAAATCAGGACGTCATCTTGATCGAGTCCGACCCGGAGAGGGCCGAATTCGCATCTCAACAGCTTGACGTTCTCACCATCCACGGCAACGGCGCCTCCCTCCCGGTTCTCGAAAAGGCTGGCGCGCGCGGAGCCCAGCTCATGCTCGCGGTGACGAGTCAAGACGAGGTCAATCTGATCTCGTGTCTGGCGGCGTCTCGCATGGGGGTGCGCTACACGATCGCCCGCATCTCCAACCCCGAGTACTACGCTCAGGGCAGCGTGCTCTCGCGTGAGGCGCTCGGCATCGACCTGCTGATCAACCCCGAACGCGAGTGCGCCGCCGAAACCCTGCAGCTGCTGCAGAGCGCTGCGGCCAACGACGTCGCCCAGTTTGCCGACGGACGGGTGCAACTCATCGGCGTGTTGGTACGCCCTGGCGCTCCGGTGGCCGGGCGCACCCTCGCCGAGATCGGCCAGGACCGCAACCAATTTCACTTCGTCACAGCGGCCATCGTGCGCGACGGGCAGACTCTGATCCCGCGCGGCCCCGATCGCATCGAAGCGGGCGACCAACTCTACTTGCTGGCTCCGGCCGACGAGGCCCAAAACGTGCCGCGGATCGCGGGCTATCAAGGCTACGATCTGCGCCGGGTCATGATCGCCGGGGGCAGCACCGAGGCCGAGTACCTAGCAGAACTGCTGGAACAGCAGGGCATCGAGTGCACCATTCTCGACAATGACCGCCGGCGCTGCGTCGAACTGGCAGAGCGGCTCCCAAAGGCGCTGATTCTACACGGCGATGCGACGGATCTGGAGCTGCTCGAGATGGAGGGCGTTTCGGGCATCGACGGATTTGTGGCCTCGACCGGCCACGATGAGACCAACATGCTCTCGTCGCTGCTTGCCAAAAATGTGGGCGCTCGCAAGGTGATCAGCCTCGTGCACAAGTTCGACTACCTACCCATCGTGCCCAAGGTCGGTGTCGATGCCGCCGTCTCGCCACGCATGGCCACGGTCAACGCCATTTTGCACTACGTGCGGCGTGGTCGGGTTATGACGGTTGCCGCGCTCAAGGGCATCGAGGCCGAAACAATCGAATTCAGCGTGGGCCCCGACAGCGCCGTCACCGGCCGCGCGCTTCAAGACATCGCATTTCCGAAAGATGCCATTGTCGGCACGATCATCCGGGGCGACCAGATCATCATCCCCAAGGGCTCCGACACCCTGCTCGCCGGTGACGAGGTGATCGTGTTCGCTCTGCCGGGCGCGATCTCTCCGCTCGAGAAGCTGTTCGCCTGATGCCGCGTTTCACCGCTCAGGGGCCGGCGCACTGATGTCACTGCGTCACGTTTTCAATGTCGTAGGACTGCTGACCATTTTCATCGGTCTCTCGATGCTGGCGCCTGCAGCGATCGCCCTGATCTACCGAGACGGCGATCTCCCGGCCTTTCTCGCCGCCGCTGGTATCACGGTGGCCACAGGATTGCTGACCTGGCGCACCACCTCGATCGACGGTGAGCTGTCCCCTCGAGAAGGATTTGCTGTGGTCACCCTCGCTTGGGTGGCTGCCGGTGTCTTTGGGGCCCTGCCCTTCGTCTTTTCGGGGGTCGTGCCCACGTTCCTGTCCGCCCTCTTCGAGGCCCTCTCGGGCATGACCACCACGGGTGCGACGGTTTTCACCGACATCGAGGCGCTTCCGCACGGCATTCTCTTCTGGCGCTCCATGACGCACTGGCTGGGCGGCATGGGCATCATCGTGCTGGCCGTCGCGGTCTTGCCCTACCTCGGGGTCGGCGGCATGCAGTTGTTCAAGGCTGAGGTGCCCGGCCCAACGCATGAACGCCTGCGTCCACGCATCGCCCAGACGGCGAAGTCGCTCTGGCTTGTGTATGCCGGCCTGACGCTTCTGCAGACGTTGCTATATGCGGTGGGCGGCATGAGCCTGTTTGATGCCATCAATCACGCCTTCAGCACCTTGGCGACGGGCGGTTTTAGCACCAAAAACGCGTCGATGGCCTATTTCGCGTCGCCCTTCATTCAGTACGTCACCATCGTCTTCATGTACCTCGCCGGCATCAATTTTGCGCTGCACTTTCGCGCGGCGACCGGGCGCTTCGGCTATCTGCGTGACGTCGAATGGCGCTTTTTCACAGCCGTAGCGGTCGGCTTTGGCGTGCTCGTCGGCCTCGTGAACCTCACGGGTGGCGACTACGCCTTCAGCTTGGCGGGTGTCGAGCTCGCGATCCGTGACGGTCTGTTCCAG
>CAYVPD010000110.1:0-5535 GCA_964453545.1 uncultured Gemmatimonadaceae bacterium | reverse complement strand
CCTCCCACGTCGGCAGAGAAGGATTTGTGCAGGGTGTATTTTGACGCCCCCTAGACAGCAAACACCCTGGTTGACCGCCCCCCAGGCGACCTCTACCTTCTGAAATCTGGAATCATTCTTGTTAAAACGAGACGGTTCGTCTCTGGAGCTACGTCTGGCATCATGAGCAATTCTCCCATTCTCAAAATCGAAAACTTGCAGGCTAAAGTTGCCGAAGAAGACCTTCAGATTCTTAAAGGGGTCGATCTGGAGCTGAACGCGGGCGAGATCCATGCGATCATGGGGCCCAACGGCTCAGGCAAGAGCACCCTCTCCAAGGTGCTGGCTGGGCACCCTGGCTATGAAGTCACTGGGGGCCGCGTGCTCTTCAAGGGAGAAGAGATACTCGAACTCGAAGCTGACGAACGTTCGCAGGCAGGGATTTTTCTCGCCTTTCAGTATCCCGTCGAGATCCCCGGGGTCTCGATCGCCAACTTCTTGCGTACCGCGCTGCAGGCCCACATGGGCGACGAAGAGCTTGATCTTTTCGATTTCCAAGACCTGTTGCTGGACCGCATGAAGATGCTCGAGATGGATCCGGCGTTTGCCGAGCGTCCCGTCAATGATGGCTTTTCGGGTGGCGAGAAGAAGCGCAACGAGATTCTGCAGATGGCATGCCTCAAGCCGACGCTCGCCCTTATGGACGAAACCGACTCAGGCCTCGACATCGACGCGCTGCGCATCGTCTCTGAGGGCGTGAACAAGCTCAAGGCCGAAAACCCCGACATGACGGTGCTGCTCATCACGCACTATCAGCGCCTGCTCAACTACATCAAGCCCGATTTCGTGCACGTGATGGTCGAGGGCCGGATTGTGGAGTCCGGGGGTCCGGAGATCGCTCTACAACTCGAAGAAGAGGGCTACAAGGATTGGCGTGAGACCGATTCTTCCGCCCGAGCTGTCTGATCTCGTCTCGACTCCGAACCGAAGGAAAGCATCATGCCACAGAATGAAGTCGTCAAAGATCTCGGGCTCGACGAGTACAAGTACGGGTTTTCGGATCAGGAGCAGCACGTCTTTCGGACGCAGCCTGGTCTGAGCGAAGGTGTCGTTCGTCAGATCTCCGCGCAAAAAGACGAGCCTGAGTGGATGCTCCAGTTCCGGCTCAAGGCGCTTGAGATCTACGAGTCCAAGCCCATGCCTGAGTGGGGTGGAGACCTGACCCGGCTCCAGGAGACGCTCGACGAGATCTATTTCTATGTGCGTCCTCAGGACCGCATGGAGCACTCATGGGACGACGTGCCCGACAGCATCAAGGAGACCTTTGAGAAGCTCGGAATTCCCGAGGCTGAACAGAAGGTGCTCGCCGGCGTCGGGGCCCAGTACGAATCCGAGATGGTCTACCACTCTTTGAAAGAGGAGTGGGAAGCTCAGGGCGTCATCTTCGACTCGATCGAAGACGGGCTGCGCAAGCACCCCGAGCTGTTTCGCAAGTATTTCGGCACCGTGGTCCCGACGGGAGACAACAAATTTTCGGCCATGAACTCGGCCGTGTGGTCGGGCGGGTCGTTTGTGTACATCCCCAAGGGAGTGCAGCTCGAGACTCCGCTCCAGGCCTACTTCCGGGTCAATCAGGAGCGCATGGGGCAGTTTGAGCGCACGCTCATCATCGCAGACGAGGGCTCACGCGCCCATTACATCGAGGGGTGCACCGCGCCCGTCTATTCGACCGAGTCGTTCCACTCGGGTGTCATCGAGATCGTGGTCGCCAAAGACGCCCACTTTCGCTACACCACGATTCAGAACTGGTCGAACAACATGTACAACCTCGTCACCCAGCGCGCGCTGGTGCACGAAAACGCGACCATGGAATGGCTTGACGGAAACCTCGGCTCCAAGCTGACGATGAAGTATCCGTCGTGCTATCTCGTGGGAGAGGGTGCACACGGCAACATTCTCTCGATCGCCTACGCGGGCGACGGCCAGCATCAGGACACCGGGGGCAAAGTCGTGCATGCAGCGCCGCGCACCACCTCCTCGATCGTGTCGAAGTCGATTTCAAAGGGTACGGGCCGGAGCAGCTATCGCGGACTGTGCAAGGTGTACGAGGGCGCGGTTGGCACAAAGTCGAACGTCGAATGCGACGCTCTTCTCATCAACGAGACCTCGCGCACCGACACCTATCCGTACATCGAAATCGAAGAGAAGCTGGCCAACGTCGGCCATGAAGCAACCGTGTCAAAGGTCGGCGATGAGCAGCTCTTCTACCTGATGAGCCGGGGCATGAGCGAAGAAGAGGCCATGGCCATGATCGTGCGCGGCTTCATCGAGCCGATCGCCAAAGAACTGCCCCTCGAATACGCGGTCGAACTGAACCGCCTCATCGAGCTTGAGATGGAAGGGAGCGTCGGCTGATGACCGGTACCGCAACCGTTGCGCCCGAGGGCGTGACCGAGGCCATCAACCGTGCGGCCGTTGAAGCCCGGGCAGCCAGTGAGCCCACTTGGCTGCGTGAGCGACGGCTGCACGCATGGCAGGTCTATGAAGCGACCCCCATGCCGACCACGGCGCTGGAGCAGTGGCGCTATACCGACCTGCGCAAGACACTCAAGCTTGATGCGCTGACGTTAGGCTCGGTCGAGGCCCGGCCCGATGACATTTCGTCGTATCCGGCCGCATTGCGCCAGTCGATGAATGAAGACCGCGCAGCAGCGGGTCACTTGGTCTTGATCGACGGCACCGTCGTGCACACCGACATCCAGCCTGAATTGGCCTCCAAGGGTGTCGTTCTGACGTCTCTTCGGGCCGCAGTCGAGTCGCACCCGGAGCTGGTCGAGAAATACTTGGCCACCGAGGCCGTACCGGCTGAAGAGGGCAAGTTTGCCGCGCTCAATGCGGCTCTCTGGAGCGACGGCATTTTCTTGTACGTGCCGAAGGGCGTTCATCTCGACCTTCCGGTGCGCGTGACGCGCTGGGTGAGTGAAGCCGGCGCAGCGTTCTTCACCCGCACGCTGATCGTCGCCGAACCGACGAGTCAGGTGTCGTATGTCGACGAGATCTTGTCCGACGACTTCGCTTCGCAGACGCTCGCTTCGTCAGCCGTCGAGGTCATCACACGCGATGGTGCGCAGGTGCAATACGTGGCCGTGCAGCGAATGGGTCGAGGGGCCTTCTATCAGGCCCAGCAGCGCACCCTGGCCTACCGTGACTCGACGCTCGATACGCTCAATGTGAACCTGGGCGCCAGCGTGAGCCGGGTCGACCTGAATGCCCGCTTGCTTGGACCGGGCGCCAACAGCGACATGCTCGGTCTGTACTTCGGCGACGCTGATCAGCACTTCGACCACAACACGAGTCAGGACCACGTGGCGCCTCACGCCCACAGTGATCTGCTGTACAAAGGCGCTCTCGACGACAAGAGTCGGGCCGTGTTCCGCGGCATCATTCGTGTGCACAAAAACGCACAACAGACCGATGCCTATCAGACGAACCGCAACATGCTGTTGTCTGACGACGCCCGCGCCGACTCTCTGCCGAACCTCGAGATTGAAGCCGACGACGTGAAATGCTCCCATGGTGCGACCGTTGGGCAGCTCGACGACGAGTCCCTCTTCTACCTCATGAGCCGTGGACTTCCGCGCAGTCGTGCCGAGCGCCTCGTGGTACTTGGATTCCTGGGCGAGGTGCTTTCCCGTCTGCCGCTTGGGGGCGTCGTCGAAAAGGTGACGCGCGCGATCGAAGCCAAGCTCGACAGCTGACGAAACAAGGGCGCCGATGTCGGAATGGGCAAAAGTTACATCGGTCGAGGTCTGCACTCCCGGGCAGATGGTTGCCAGTCACGTAGATGGCGTCGACGTGGTGGTGTGCAATGTCGAGGGTGATTTCTACGCCCTCGAAGACCTCTGCTCGCACCAAGACCTGCCGCTCTCTGATGGTGAGCTCGACGGGTCTGAGCTGATCTGTATCCATCACGGTGCGCGCTTTGATGTCTGCACGGGTCGGGCCTTATGTCTGCCTGCCATTCGCCCTGTGAAGACGTTTGAGGTTGAGGTGCGGGACGGCGACGTGCACGTGAGAGTTGGCTGACACCGCCATGCTCGAGCCCGATCGCCTGCGCGCCGAATTCCCTGCGCTCGATCAGTCCATCGGCGAGCATCGGCTTGTCTACCTCGACAATGCGGCCACCACGCAGAAGCCGCTGGCCGTGCTCGATGCCCTCCAGCACTACTACGCTCATGACAATGCCAACGTGCACCGTGGCATTCATGAGCTGAGCCGACGTGCAACCGAAGACTACGAGGGCGCACGGCAAAAGGTCGCGGCCTGGATCGGGGCCCCGTCAGCCCGTGATCTGATCTGGACCCGTGGCACGACCGAGTCGATGAACCTGCTCGCTCACAGTTGGGGAGCTGACCTCAAGGCAGGCGACGAGATCTTGCTCTCTGTGCTTGAGCACCACTCCAATCTCGTGCCGTGGCAGCTGCTCGCGCAGCGCACAGGTGCAAAGCTGCGCTGGCTGGAGCTCAACGATGAAGGCCGATGGATCACCGACGACCTGCCATCTCTCGTCAACCGACACACGAAAATCGCAGCGCTCAGCCACGTTTCAAACGCACTGGGCACGATCAATCCGGTGAGAGAGGTTGTGGCGTACCTGCGGGCCCACTCCCCAGCGCGCATTGTGCTCGATGGGGCGCAGGCGGTGCCGCATCTGCGTGTCGATGTCGCTGCCTTGAATGTTGATGCCTACGCCTTCAGCGGGCACAAGATGTGTGGCCCCACGGGCATCGGCGCACTCTGGGTGCGCTCCGACGTGCTCGAGGCCATGCCGCCATGGCAGGGTGGTGGCGAGATGATCTCGCTGGTTGAGCGCGACATGAGCACGTGGGCCGAACTGCCCCACCTATTCGAGGCCGGCACGCCCAACATCGCCGGTGCCGTGGGCCTTGGGGCCGCGGTCGACTGGCTTTCGCAGCACAACCCTGACCAGATCCTGGCCCATGAGCGTGAGCTGTCGCGGCGTACCATCGACGGTTTGCAGTCGTTGAACGCCACGGTATACGGGCCGCGTGACCTGGAGTCGCGCTCCGGTGTCGTCTCGTTCACCCTGCCTGACGCGCATCCGCATGACATCGCGACGATTCTCGACGCCCGAGGTGTGGCAATCCGGGCCGGTCACCATTGTGCCCAGCTCGTGATGCGGCGGTTCGGCACGCCAGCGACCGCCCGCGCCTCTTTTTATCTTTACAATACGCATGAAGACGTTGATCAGTTGATCAACGGGCTTCAAGAAGTGCTCGACATCTTCGGTTGAGGTTCTGCCTCGGCCGTACCCGCCCTCGGAGACACCGATGGAAACTCCACAGCTCGGTTCGCTCTATCAGCAGCTCATCATCGAGCACTACCGGCGCCCACGAAACAAGGGTGAGCTCAGCGACGCCACCGTCGAGGTTCACATGCGCAATCCTACGTGCGGCGATGAAGTGAAGCTGCAGCTCGAGATTGCCGGCGATCGGGTGGTGCGCGCGCAGTTTACAGGGGAGGGCTGCTCGATCT
>CAYVPD010000109.1:0-5605 GCA_964453545.1 uncultured Gemmatimonadaceae bacterium | reverse complement strand
TACTACTTTTTCACGGCGCTCTCGATCTACATCATCTGGGGGCTTGGCCGCTCGTTTTTGCTCGGCCTGCATGACCGTTTGCCGGAGCGCGACCCCCTGCTCGACGACGACGATGATGACGCTTCACGCGGGCTTCATGACCCGCGCGACCTAGACTATTCGCTGCTGAACCCGCCCACTTCTTCTAACCGCCCCCCGGAGAACCCTTCGTGAGCCGTTACCGCATCGAGATTCGCGTTACTCCCCGCCCCGGCATTCTCGACCCTCAGGGCAAGGCCGTTGAACACGCCCTGCATAACCTCGGATGGCAATCGGTCGATCGGGTGCGTGTCGGCAAGGCGATTCATATCGAGCTCGATGCAGCCAACGAAGGCGAGGCCCGTCAGACGGCCGATGAGATGTGCCGCAAGCTGCTGGCCAATCCGGTGGTTGAAGACTACGTGATTCACGAGATCGCGCCGATGGCCGAAGGTGGAGCGGGCGCATGAAGGTCGGCGTCGTACGCTTTCCGGGTTCGAATTGTGACGAAGATGTGGCCCTCGCCGTCGAGGCGCTGGGAGCGCAGTCGCGGTTTTTGTGGCACCGCGAGCGCGATTTGGGTGACCTCGACCTGGTAATCTTGCCGGGGGGCTTCAGCTACGGAGACTACCTGCGTGCTGGAGCGATCGCGAGCCTCTCGCCCATCATGGGCGACGTGGTGCGCTTCGCCGAGGGTGGTGGCCCTGTGCTGGGCATCTGCAACGGCTTTCAGATCTTGTGCGAGACCGGGCTTCTGCCAGGCGCGTTGGTCCGCAACCAGTCGCTGAAGTTTCACAGCCACGACGTGCACGTGCGGGTCGAACGCACCGATACTCGCTTCACGACCGACTATGCTGAGGGTCAGGTGCTGCGCATTCCCGTCGCCAATGCCGAGGGCAACTACCGCGCCGACCCTGACGTGCTCGCCGCACTTCAAGCCGAGGGGCGCGTCGTGTTTCGCTATTGCGACGCCCACGGCGGCGTTGGCGACCAAGGTGGCGAGGGTGGCACCGGTGGCGAGGCCGGCAATTTTGATCCGTCGGGCTCAGCAAACCACATCGCCGGCATCATTAACGCCCACGGCAATGTGCTCGGCATGATGCCGCACCCGGACCGCGCCATGGATGCCCGTCTGGGCTCCACCGACGGCCGCGGTCTGTTCACCTCGCTGCTCGCCTCGTTGGCCGGCTCAGCGGCATGACACCCGACTCGACTCCCCCAGCTTCGATCCCTTCTGCAATGACCAACCTGCCGGCGCCCGTCGCACCGCGCTCCGAAGACCCCGAGATCACACCTGAGATCGTGGCCGATCACGGCCTGTCGGTCGATGAGTACCAGCTCATCGAGCAGATCATGGGGCGCACGCCGACCTTTACCGAGCTCGGCGTGTTCAGCGCCATGTGGTCGGAGCATTGCGGCTACAAGAACTCGAAGCGGCTGCTCAAGACGCTGCCCACGCAGGCCCCTTGGGTCATTCAAGGGCCCGGCGAAAACGCGGGCGTGATCGATATCGGCGAGGGCTGGGCGCTCGCCTTCAAGATCGAATCGCATAACCACCCCAGCGCGGTCGAGCCCTATCAGGGTGCGGCCACGGGCGTGGGCGGCATCTTGCGGGACATCTTCACGATGGGAGCGCGCCCGATCGCGGTGCTCGACTCGCTGCGGTTTGGCGACTTGGAGCAGAGCCCGCGCGTGCGGCACCTCTTCGGCGGCGTCGTGCGCGGCGTCGGCGACTACGGCAACTGCGTCGGCATTCCCAACATTGGTGGTGAGGTGCAGTTCGATGCTGCCTATGATGCCAATCCGCTCGTCAACGCCATGTGTCTCGGGCTTATGCGGCACGAAGAGCTCATCACCGGTGTCGCCGAGGGCGTGGGCAACACGCTCATGGCCGTGGGTGCGCGCACCGGGCGCGATGGCATTCACGGGGCCACCTTTGCCTCAGAAGAGCTGAGCGAAGATGCCGACGAGAGCTCACGCCCGCAGGTGCAGGTTGGCGACCCCTTCACCGAGAAGCTGCTGCTCGAAGCGTCGCTCGAGCTGATCGCCAGCGGCCACATCGTGGGCATTCAAGACATGGGCGCCGCGGGGCTGACCTCGTCGGCCTCGGAGATGGCCGGCCGGGCCGGCAATGGTGTCGAGATCGACACGGCTCTCGTGCCCGTGCGAGAAACCGGCATGACGCCCTACGAGATTTTGCTCTCCGAGTCGCAAGAGCGCATGCTGGTTGTGGCCAAGGTTGGCCACGAAGAGGGTGTGCGCGCGATTCTGGAGAAGTGGGAGCTCGAGGCCGAAGTCATCGGGCATGTCACCGACGACGGCATGTTTCGGGTGAAGCACGACGGGGTCACGGTGGCCGAGATTCCCGCGCTGCCCCTGACCGACTCCTGCCCCACCTACGAGCGCGAGGGCGTGGAGTCACCCGAGATTGCGGCGCTGCGCTCGGCCACGTTGCCGACGTTTGCGGCTCCTGATTCAGAGCCCGGTTCAGAGAATGGCTGGCAGGCGCTGGTCGATCGCATGATGACCTCGCCCAACCTCTGCTCTCGCCGCTGGATCTACGAGCAGTACGACACCACGGTGCGCACCTCGACCGTGCGGCGCCCCGGCGGAGATGCCGGCGCCGTCGCAATTCGCGGCACGCAGCGTGCCGTCGCAGCGACCACCGATTGCAACGGGCGCTACGTCTACCTCGACCCGCGCTCCGGCGCCCATGCGGCCGTGGCTGAAGCTGCCCGCAATCTGGTGTGCGTTGGGGCGCTCCCCACCGCAATCACCAACAACCTGAACTTCGGCAATCCGCTCAAGGCCCCGATCTACTTCCAGCTGCGCGAGGCCGTGCGTGGCATCGGCGAAGCCTGCCAGCTGTTCGAAACACCGGTGACCGGCGGCAACGTCTCGCTCTTCAACGAAACTGACGGACGCGCGATCCACCCGACTCCCGTGATCGGCATGGTCGGGGTGGTCGACAACGTTGAGCACCTCACCTCACACGCCTTTCAGCAGGCGGGCGATGCCATCGTACTGCTTGGGGCCAACACCGACGAAATGGGCGGCTCCGAATACCTCTACCGCATGCATGACGGTCTTATCGCCGGGCGGCCGCCCGCGGTCGACCTCATGGGCGAGCGTGCGCTGCAGCAAGCCACGCTCGCGATGATCGGGCGAGGGCTCGTGCACTCCGCCCACGACTGCGCCGAGGGCGGGCTGCTGGTTGCACTGCTGGAGTCGGCCATCGGCAACGGGCGTGACCTGCTCGGCTTTGATGTTGAGCTTGACGACGCCCTCGAAGCCATTCCGCTCTTCTTTGCCGAGGGTCAGGGCCGCATCGTCATCTCGTGTCCCCCCAACAAGGTAGCCGAGGTGCTTGCGCTGGCCCGGCAACACGAAGTGCCCGCCAAGCAGATCGGCACGGTTACGCAGCCTGGCCACGAGGGTGCTGGTGCGCCGGTCCGTGTGCGCGGCGGCGGCGCTGACTTCACCCTCGATCTTGCAGCGGTTGCCCAGCGCTGGCTTGGTGCGCTGCCCGCCCTGATGGACTCGACTCCCTCTTCTGAAAAAGCCGACGCATGATTCGCCCCCTCCCGCTGGCACCCGTCGTACCCAACGGCCCACGTGACATTGCCGCTGCGCAGCTCCAAGGCGGCGATCGGCCGCACGAGGAGTGCGGAGTTGTCGGCATCACCGGGGTCGAAAACGCGGCTGAGTTCGTCTTCTTGGGCCTCTACGCCCTGCAGCACCGGGGCCAGGAGGCCGCTGGAATCGTGGCCATCAACGGCGACGATCGGGCCCGTGTGCACAAGGGCATGGGACTCGTGGCCGACGTGTTTGACGCCGACACCCTGGGGCGCCTGAAGGGCTCGACGGCTGCCGGCCATGTGCGCTACTCGACAGCGGGCGGCGGCGGCGTGCTGAACGCCCAGCCCATCGTGGTCAATTACGCAGCCGGCGATCTGGCTGTGGCGCACAACGGCAATCTGACCAACGCCCACGACCTGCGTGAACGGCTGGTTCATGAAGGGGCCATCTTTCAGAGCACCAACGACTCTGAGGTGATTGTGCACCTCATGGCACGGTCACGTCACGACACCGTCGAGGCACAGCTTGACGACGCACTCACGCATCTCGAAGGCGCATTTTCGCTCGTGGTCACGGTCGGTGAAACGCTCTATGCCGCCCGCGATGCCCACGGGTTTCGGCCTCTCGTGCTGGGCAAGAAGGGCAAAGGCCACGTTGTGGCCAGCGAAACCTGTGCTCTGGACATCGTCGGCGCCGAGTTCGTGCGTGATATCGAGCCGGGTGAGGTGCTCAAGATTCAGGGGGCGCGCGTCTCGCGGCTGCGTTCGCTGCCGCCGGTCGCCAAGCCGGCGCCCTGCATCTTTGAGCTCGTCTATTTCGCACGCCCCGACTCGAGGTTGTGGGGGGTGAGTGTCGACCGGGCCCGTCGTGCCTTTGGGCGCCGCCTCGCCGAAGAACACCCCGTCGAGGCCGATTGCGTCATTGCCGTGCCCGACTCGGCCAACTCAGCAGCCCTCGGCTACGCCGAACAAAGCGGAATCCCGTTCGAACTGGGACTGCTGCGCAACCACTACATCGGGCGCACCTTCATCAAACCGTCGCAGGCCGATCGCGACTTCGGGGCCCGCATCAAGTACAACCCGGTGCGTGAAGTGCTCGAAGGCAAACGCGTAATCGTCGTCGACGACTCACTCGTGCGCGGCACTACCTCGCGCTCCCTGGCCCGCTTTCTGCGCGAAGCCGGAGCGGTCGAAGTGCATTTTCGTATTGCGTCGCCCCCGGTGCGCCATCCGTGTTTTTATGGCATCGACATGCCCTCAAAGGGCGAACTCATCGGCTCCTCACACTCGGTTGAGCAGATTGCCGCAGAACTCGCGGTTGACTCGCTCGGCTATCTCTCGCTCGAGGGCATGGAAGGTGCAGTCGATGAGCACGGCCCCTTCTGCAACGCCTGTTTCTCGGGCGACTATCCATCACCGCTCGTCGACGTCGAAAAGGGCTACCTCGCCCCGGAGACCGGCGCGCGCTGCTGAGCAACCCAAGATCTCATGACTGACCCCAACACCCAGGCCCCGGTCGATTCGGCCGTGGCCGATCTCGTCGCATCTGGGCACCTCGATGCCGACATGGCCCGTGCCCTGCACGCCCTGCCCAAGGCTGAGCTGCACGTGCACCTTGATGGCAGCATCAGGCCACAGACCATGATCGAGCTGGCTGCGCAGTACGACGTGCAGCTGCCCTCGACGGACCCGGTGGAACTGGGTCGCCTCATGCGGGCAGACGACTCGCGTGATCTCGAAGACTACCTCAAGAAGTTTGCGATCACCCTATCGGTGATGCAGACACCCGAGGCGCTGGAGCGTATCGCCTACGAGCTCGCGGAAGATCACGCACTCGAAAACGTGCGCTGGCTTGAGGTGCGCTTCTCTCCCTGGCTCAACACGCAGGGCGGGCTGACGATGGGCGAGGTGCTCGAGGCGGTTGATCGTGGGCTGGCCCGCGCAGAGCGCGATTTTGACATCAAGACCGGGGTGATCGTCTGCGCGCTGCGCCACCTCGACCCGGCGAT
>CAYVPD010000108.1:0-5616 GCA_964453545.1 uncultured Gemmatimonadaceae bacterium | reverse complement strand
GCATCTAGCGCCCGGGGTTGATCGGGCGACCTACCGCCCGACGCGGGACAATTGGGGGCCACTCGTCGTGCCCGAGGGCCATTACTTCATGCTCGGCGACAACCGCGAAATGAGCTTGGACTCGCGCTATTGGGGCCTGCTCGAAGATTGGCGGGTCGAGGGCAAGGTCGCGCTGATCTACTGGTCGTACGATCGCGAGTCGTATGCTGCGTTTCCGGCGATCACCGAGGTGCGCTGGGATCGAATCGGATCGCGGCCCGACTAAGGTCAGCTCGAACTCGTGCCCCTTCGCTGAGCGATTCCGGGGGGTAGATGATGACGGTGGTGCCAGGCTCCAGCCCGGTCACCACCTCGGCGTGCACGCGGTTGCGATGACCGATCTCGATGGGGGTTGAGTGGGCCCGCCCGGCGTGCACGGTCCAGACCGCCCAGCGACCGTCCAGCCGAAAGAGCGCGCTGACCGGCACGCGTACCACCTCGTCACCGTGCCAGGCCACAAGGCCGACGGATACGCGATAGCGGTCGCCCAGCCATTTAGCGGGAGCCTCGGCGAGCGAGACGATGACATTGACCCGCTGCTCTTCGACGCCCAAGGGAGACACACGAGTGAAGGCCGAGGGCTCGATGTGGTCAACCACGCCGGCCAGCGTATCGGGTGCGCCAGGGACGGTGACCAAGGCCACCACGCCGGGTGCGACTTGCAACGCATCGTCGGTCAGCACATCAGCCACGACCTCGAGCTGACTGGGGTCGCCGACCTCGAGCAGCGGAGCTCCGGCCGCAACGACGCGCGCATCGGCCTCGTGCACACGAAGCACGCGACCGGTGGCGGGCGAGGTGACGACCGTGAGCGTCTCTGTGCCGACCCTGACACCGACTTGGGCATCAGGAGCGGGCTGCGGCACCGAACCGAGCAGCTGCGCGCGGGCGACATCAACCTGACGGTCGGCAGCGCGAGCCCCCTGGAGGGCTTCTTCGACGGCTGCAGCCGCCGCCCGCTCGGCGGTGCGTGCGGCATCAAGACGCTGCTGAGAGATGGCCCCTGAGGCGTCGGCCTCGACCTGCTCGAGGCGCTCTCGCGTGCTTGTGGCATGGCGGTGCTCCGCCTCAGCACGCTCGACCCTGGCCGCGGCGGCGCGGGCCGTCGCCTGGGCGGCAGCAAGTCGGTCGGCGGCCTCTCGCTGCATGCGTGTATCGAGGGGCAGAGGGGCCAACCGCGCGATGGCCTCGCCCGACGCAACAGGGTCGCCCGCTTCGAGTGTACTGCGCTGCAGCTGGCCCGTTACCGGGCTGGAAACAACATGTCGTTCGGTTACGCGGGTGAGGCCGTCTTCGTCGATCGTCACGCGCAGCGACCCCACGTCGACGCGCGCAAAATCGACGTCCACTGTTTTCGGACGCAGGGCAAGCCACAAGACCAGTGCTGCCACGGCTGCGGCCACAACGCTCCAGAACAGGCGGCGACGAGAGATCGAGGGCAGCTGCATGGCGTTACTCCCGGGTCTTGAGCACGGCGATGAGGTCGAGGCGGTCGAGACGCCGTCGCACGAGCAGGGCCGATGCCAGCGCTGCGGCCGCGACCAGCGCGACCGCCTCAAGATAGGTTGTGGCTTGAGCGACCATCGGCAGACGAAAGACTTCGGTCTCGAACTGGCTCATCACCCACCAGGTCAGGGCCCAGCCGAGCAGCAGCCCCCAGGGCAGGGCCGAGGTCACCAGCAGTGCCTGCTCACCCAGCAGCAATGCGGCCACTTCTCGGCGCGTGAAGCCCAGCACCCGCAGGCTCGCGAGCTCCCGGGCCCGTTCCGAAAGGGCGATGCGCGCCTGGTTGTAGACGATCGCCGCAACCAGTGCGCCACCGAGCAACAGAGTGGTTGTCAGCGCGATCATGAAGCTCTCTTCGATCGTGGCCTCGAAGCCTTCGATCAGCACCTGCTTGATCAACACCGACGCCACGCCCGGCAGCTGTTTCAGGCGCTGGTAGAGCGCATCGCGTTGGGTTGCGTCGATGCGCATGCGGGCGCCGGATACGAGCGCGCCTTCTCCCAACAGGCCATGCAGCTCGGTGAGGTCCAGATAGACCTCACCGCCAATGGCTTCGTCGACGAGTCCCGCTACCGGGAGGCGAGCTCGAGGCCGCTCGCCCTCTGTCACTTCGACCTCCACGTAGTGCCCGGGCGTCACGCCCAGGGCCTCGCCCAGCCGTCGGCCAACCAGCAGCCCGGTCGCGGGCACCCGATGCCGATCGAAGTTCATGTCGACGATGTGGCGCAGCCGCGTGTCGGGGCTCATGCCGGTGAGCATGACACGGCGCTCTACATGCCCGAACGAGAGTCGGGCGGCCACGACACGCATGGGTTCGGTCTCGAGCACCCCCGGCAGATGGCGTAGTTCGCTCAGGGCGTCGTTTTGGCGCGGGGCATCGAAATAGACGGTGACGTCGTCGCGGTAGGCACGGTCGAATTGCAGCATCGAGATGACGTCGATGGCATCGAACATCGAGAGCAGGGTCACCAGCACGCCCAATGCCAGGCTGATACCTGCGGTTGTCGCAGCCGAACGCCACGAAGTGCGTGTGACATTGCGAATGACGTTGCGCTGCGAGGCACTCAGGCGGGCCCACAGGGGCATGTGCTCCAGACGCCCGTGGCGCACCCGGGGCGGAGCGGGGGGCGCCATGGCAATGGCGGGTGCCAGGCGAATCACGCGGCGTGAGGCTGCCAGGGCTCCCACAAGTCCGGTGACCACCGCAATGGCCCAAGCGGCCCCGACGACCCCGGTATCGAGCACGAAGTCAGCGCGGGGAAACTGAAAGAAGTCAGCGTAGAGTCCGGCCATGCGACCGGCCAACCATGCCCCGAAGCCCGACCCGACCAATGTGCCGAGCATGACGGGTACAAGCGCCAGCTTGACGTAGTGCGAGGCGATGGTGCTTGCGTCGAAGCCAAAGGCCTTGAGCAGCCCGATCTGCTCCCGCTCCATCGTGACCAATCGCACGAGCGTGGTGTGCAGCAGAAAGGCGGTGATGGCGAGAAAGAGACCTGGAAAAAACGAGGCGGTGATCTGGGTTTCGTCGATCTCTGACTCGACGAAGCGGTGGGAGAGGTGTTCATCGCGCCCATAGGCCCCGATACCGCCGTAGGGCGTCAGCAGGTCGTCAAGCTGAGCGATCACGGCCGCCTCTGACGCGCCGGGCGTCAGCGTCAGCAGCACGTCATTGAAGCCGCCCTCCATTTCAAAGGCGCCGGCCATGGCTGCGTGACTCATCCACATCGCGCCGAATCGGCGGTTGTCGGGAAAGACGGTGCCCACACCGCTGACCTCGTAGATGAACTCGGGTGAGAGCGCGGTTCCGGCGACGGACAGCTGCTCGCGGCGCCCTCCGAGAATGGCGTAGAAGGTGTCTCCAAGGCTCAGTTGGTTGGCCTCGGCAAAGGCTGCGCTCACCACGACTTGATCACGACGCCCCGATTCGGGCAGGGTGCCCGAGACCAGATGCAGTCGGTTCAGCAGGGGCGGGCCCCGGTCGGGCAGCGAGATGAGGCGCCCGGTTGCGGGCTCGGGTAGCCCCGCGAGGTCGACGATGACGTCGCGCATGATACGGGTGTCGACCCGGTCGACCCCTTCAATACGCTCGAGTTGGGCCCGGAGCGCATTGGGTGCCCGTACTGCATGGGCAAAGACGTGGGCGAAGCCATAGTCGCTGTAGTACTGCTGCTGCGACTCCCGCAGATAGCCGTACATGGAGCGCAGCATGATGAAGACGGCGACGCCGCACGCCACCAACAGGGCAATGGCTGTCACCTGGCCTTTGAGGTGCGCGATGTCGCGCCAGACCTTGAGGTCGAGCAACTGCATCGGGCTCACCAGCGAATGTCGGCGGGGCGGGCGCGGCTCGCGTGCCGCTCCTCACCGACGATCTGGCCGTCACGCATGCTGAGCACCCGATCGGCGAGCTCGCCAATCGCGGCGTTGTGCGTCACAAGCACGGTCAGGGTGCCCGTTTCACGGTTTACCTCGTCGATGACTTCGAGAATGCGCTTGCCGGTTTCGTAGTCGAGCGACCCGGTCGGCTCGTCACACAGCAGCACATCGGGGTGCTTGGCGATCGCGCGGGCGATGGCCACGCGTTGCTGCTCGCCACCCGAGAGCTGGGCCGGAAAGTGATGCAGCCGTTCGGCGAGCCCGACCATGGTGAGCGCTTCTTTCGGGTCGAGCGGGTCGGGCGCCACTTGGGTGACCAGCTGGACGTTTTCGAGCGCCGTCAGCGAGGGCAACAGGTTGAAGAACTGAAAGACAAACCCCACGTGCTGGCGTCGAAAGCGCGTAAGGGTGGCCTCGTCGGCCCCGTCGAGCCGGTGTTCGCCGAACTGCACCTCGCCAGCGGTTGGGGTGTCGAGCCCCCCAAGAATGTTCAGCAGGGTCGACTTGCCACTGCCTGAGGGCCCCAAGATGACCACGAGCTCGCCACTGCCGAGTGTCAGGTCGGTGGCCGTCAGGGCATGGACGTCTACCTCGCCCATCTGGTAGACCTTCGTGAGGCCGTGGGCCGTGAAGACAGGGGTCGAGCTGCCGGCCGAAGGCGCGAGGTCGGGTGCGGCTGAAGATGTAGACGTCGTTGCGGGCATGCCGGCCTGACGCCGCACGACCCGTGCCAGCTACACCAAGTCAGCCCTCAGACACGCCACCCTCGATCTGCACCAGCGCGTTGGCGCGCAACTGCCCGCAGGCGGCGTCGATGTCGCGGCCCCGCGGCTCGCGCACGGCCACGTCGACACCGGCCTGCTCCAACACCCGTGCGAAGTGGCGAATGCGTGCGGGCTTTGAGGGCCCCCACGTCGGCTGCCACGGAATCGGGTTGAAGGGAATCAGGTTGACGAAGGCCTTGAAGCGTGAGGCCATAGCGGCCAATCGCGGGGCGAGATCTTCGGCATCGTTGACGCCGTCGATCATGGTGTACTCAAAGGTGATTCGCCGCCCACCGGCCCGGTCGAACTCCTCGAGCGCCTCCATCAGCTCGGGCAGGGGCCAGCGCTTCTCGAGCGGGATCAACTCGCGTCGCAGGGCTTCGTCAGGCGCGTGCAGTGACAGGGCGAGCTTGAACTGCTCCTGGCGCCGAGCGAGCTCGACGATGCCGGGTACGACACCAACGGTCGACACCGTGATGCGACGGGCACCGACACCATATCCGTGGTTCAGGATCGTGAGCGATGCCATCACCGCCGGACGGTTGGAGAGAGGCTCTCCCATGCCCATGTAAACGATGTTGGTGATGGGCCCGTAGCCGTTTGCTTCGGCCCAGCGGCGCGAGGCGCGGTACTGCGCTACGATCTCGCCGGCGGTGAGGTTGCGGCGAAACCCGCTCCAGCCCGTCGCGCAGAACGTGCAGCCCATCGCGCATCCGGCCTGCGACGAAATGCACAGGGTGAGACGATCTTCAGTCGGGATCAGCACCGACTCCACCAGCTCTCCGTCGTGCAGACGCCACAAATGCTTGGCCGTGCGGTCGGTGCTCACCGAGACGGTATCGATCTCGGGCTCGCCGATCACGTAGTGCGTCGCAAGCAACTCACGAGCGCCCTTCGACAGATCGGTCATGTCAGAGAAATCGCGCGC
>CAYVPD010000107.1:0-5670 GCA_964453545.1 uncultured Gemmatimonadaceae bacterium | reverse complement strand
CCCGACGTTCGCCTACCCGCGACGCACGGTCGAAAGCCCGCCATCGACCGAAATCACCTGCCCCGTGACCCATGACCCATCGGGCGCCAGCAACCACTCCAGCACCTGAGCAATCTCGCCGGGCGTGCCAATGCGTCCCAGCGGATGCATCGCCTTTGACGC
Organism: uncultured Gemmatimonadaceae bacterium; assembly: GCA_964453545.1. Taxonomy (GTDB): domain Bacteria; phylum Gemmatimonadota; class Gemmatimonadetes; order Longimicrobiales; family Gaopeijiaceae; genus Gaopeijia. Next base: position 5,508 of record CAYVPD010000107.1, on the reverse strand, counting down.
CTCGAGTGCCCGCTCATTTTGGGTGATTCTCGCGGCCAGAGGCGTGTCTGTCAGGCTCGGCGCTACTGCATTGACACGAATTCCAACCGGTGCGTACGTCGCAGCCGCCGCCCGCACGAGACCCTCGACACCTGCCTTGGCTGCGGCAATCGCCTCATGATTGCTCAGTCCGATCCGCGCCGCGACCGTGGACACAAGGGCGACGGCGGCCCCCGTCTCTTGCCGAGCGGCAAACCGGCCCATGGCACGCACCAGAGCAAACGCCGAACCGAGGTTCTGACGCAGCGTCTGGGCAAACTCCTCTTCAGAGGTCAGATGTGCCGGCTTCAGCACGATCGACCCCACACAGTTTGCCGCCCCCTGCACGCCCCCCTCTGCGCTCACCTGCTTGACGAGCGCCTCAACGGCGCCGAAGTCGGCCGCATCGATCTCGTGGACCTCACTCGAGCCGCCCAACTCCTGACCGAGCTCATCGAGGGGCTCCCGGCGGCGCCCTGCCAGCACGAGATGGGCGCCACGTGCCGCGAGGCGGTGCGCGAGTGCGCTCCCAATGCCCCCGGCTGCACCCGTGATAATGAACCGCTGACCGAACAACGTCTCGTCGCCCGAAAGATCTGATGCCATGCCCTCTGCCCTCCATCTGCCGAATTCCAGGGTCGCCCCACGCAACACCCAAGCCCGCAATGCTGCGGTTCCCGAGCCCTGCACGGCGATCTATGTTTCGGCCGAACCCTGATGCCGCGGCGGCGTTCCCTCAGATCGCACACACGACGTCTCGCTTGCACCCCTCCCTCCGGAATCCGGCATGCTTCGCCCTTTCGAATCTGCTCCTTTGCCACAGCAGGCTCCGGTCCTCGTCGTTGGCGCTGGCCTGGCCGGGCTGTCGTGCGCCCGCCATCTGCAGGCGGCTGGGGTCAAGGTTCACGTCATCGAAGCCGCCGATGATGTTGGCGGGCGGGTTCGCACCGATGATGTCAGAGGATTTCGCCTCGATCGGGGATTCCAGGTGCTGCTGACAGCCTATGACGCCGTCTGGCAACTGGTCGATCGCAGTGGGCTCGACGTGCATGCGTTCGAGCCCGGCAGCCTGATCCACTTCAACGGGCAGCTGCACGAGCTCGGCGACCCCTTCCGTCGCCCGGCCGCCGCTCTCGCCAGCCTTCGCGCACCGGTCGGATCCCTCTCCGACAAGATGAAGGTGGCCTCACTTCGACGGCGCCTGCTGGCCATGTCAGCCGAGGCATGCTTCAGCGGCCCCGAGCGCACCACGCTCGAAGAATTGCGGGCCGAAGGCTTCACCGACGGATTCATCGACACCTTTTTCCGGGGCTTTCTGGGAGGTGTATTTCTCGATCGCGAGCTTCGTGCCCCGGCTGGCCTCTTTCGTTACCTCTTTCGATGCTTTGCCGAGGGCGACGCTGTGATTCCGCGCGGCGGCATGGGCCAGCTCAGCGCTCACATCGCTCTCCCCCTCGCGGGCCGCATCACGCTGTCGGCGCCCGTGGCCGACGTCCGGCCCGACGGAGTGACACTTGCCGACGGCTCGACCGTGAGCGCCGGGCGCGTCGTCGTGGCTGCTGACGGAGCCGCAGCAGCGACCCTGCTCGGCGAGCCGGCCCCGGCCTTCAATGCGACCGTCACGGCCTGGTTCGCCGCCCCGAAGCCGCCCTCGAGCCGTCGCATGCTGGTGCTCGACGGAGACGGAACTGGCCCCGTGAACCATCTCGCGGTCACGAGCTCCATCGCACCCGAACTGGCTCCCGCGGGCTCCGCGCTGATCGCGGCCTCAGGGGTCAACGAGACGGCCGAGCACCCGTCCGCATTCGCCACTGAAGCCCGCTCTCAGCTCCATCGCTGGTTCGGGCCTCAGGTTGAGCAGTGGGAGCACCTGCAAACGCATCACATTCCGCACGCGCTTCCGCAGCTCGGTCCGGGGTCGATCACGAGGCCGCAGCAGGCGATCCGCGAAGACGGTGTGGCGGTCGCAGGAGACTTCAGAGACTACGGGGCGATTCAGGGAGCGATCGTGTCAGGTCGCCGTGTGGCCGAAGCCGTTCTGGCCGCGGCCTCGCAGCCCTGAGCAACTGCCGGTTCGAGCTGGCCCAACTCGGCCGGGCTCGGCCCTACTCAGCCCGACGCGGTCTCGAGTTCGGGGGGCAGATCTGACCCGGCGCGACGCTCGTTCTCGAAGATCAGTCGGAGCGCGCCGTGCACGACTTCGACGTCTTGATCGCGCTCGGTGCCGCGTAGCACGGTCATGGGTCGAGCCAGCAGCTTGCTGACAATGCGGCCTGCAGCGCGCTCGAGATCGTTCTCCGACCCGCCCTGCTCCGTCGCATAGCGAATCTCACGCATGCAGATCTCGTGCAGGGCCTCACGCAGCGGGCGCAGCGCCTCTTTGGCACCCTGACTGGTCTGCCACGCCATGTATTCGTCGATATGGGCCGAAACCATGTCCTGCGCCTTGGGCACGGCATCGACACGGGAGCGAGCGACCAACGCTGCGTCAGGATGCAGCTGATCGAGATCAACCAACGTCGTATCGGGGAATCCGGCGATCGCAGGCTCAACATTGCGCGGCATACCCACGTCGATCAGCAGCAGGTGCGGGTCTCCGGCCGAGCGCTCGCGCAGCAAGTTGTCCAGCAGAATCACGGGTGTACGCGATCCGGTTGCAACGATCGCGACCTCTGATGCAGCGACCTCAGCGTGCAGCCGATCCCAGTCGCCCACACGCCCTCCCACGCTGGCAGCGAGCTGCTCGGCTCGCCCTGCCGTACGGTTCAAAAGCACCACGTCGGCCCCGAGCTTCAGCAGACTCTGCGTGGTATGGGCACCGATTTTTCCGCACCCGACAACGGCGCAGCGCTTGCCCTCAAGCCCGCCCAGCCGACGCGCAGCCAGCGCCGCCGCCTCGGAGCCCACCGAGCTTCGACCTGACATCAGTTCGGTCTCGCGCTTGACCGCCTTGCCGGTGCGCAGCGCCATGTCGAGCAGCCGGTGCAGATGGGGGCCCAATGTGCCTGTCTCGACGGTGAGGCGATACGCACGCCGCACCTGACCCTGAATGTGAATGTCACCCAGAATCTGGCTCTCCAGCCCCGATGCCACCCGGAACAGATGCTCGACTGCACCGCGTCCGAGTCGGTGTGTTGCCACGGCCAGAAAGCGCTCGGCCTCAACATCGCTACCGAAGTAGCGCAGCGCGAGGTAGCGATGCGGGCTGCGCAGCGAACGTGGGCTCGCCTCCAGCCAGCCGTAGAGCTCCACGCGATTGCACGTGTTGATGACCAAAAATTCGCGCACGCCGTGGCACTCGGTCTTGCGCACATAGGCGCCCTCCACCTCGGAATCCGTGAGGTGAAAAGACTCGCGCGTGCCAACATCGGCACGATTGAAGTCGAGACCGAGAGAAACCAGCATCAGGCAACCTCCTCCGCGCCCATGCCCCCGTCGACCTGCAGCCCGACCACATCTCGTGCGAGATGAGAGAGCAGCGACAGACCGGTCTCGGTCAGCAGGTTGGGCTCGTGCAGATCTTGCAGCGCGCGATCGAGTATGCGCATGCCCTGACGAAGCGGGTCACGGCCGACTTCGGCGCGCCCGGCCGCCCGATCTTCTTCGAGATCCTGAGCATCATCAACCAATTGGTACGCCCAGCCGAGGTCCCGACCAAACCGATGGAGTGTCGGCAAAACATTCGGGTCGGCGCCTGACGCACGGGCACCTGCCGTCACAGCAAAGGCAGACAGGGCCGTCGTCTTGCGACGATACAGGCGTCGCACGTCGCCTACACAGTGCCCGCCCGTAATCATGTCGAGTGCCTGCCCCCCCGACATGCCATTGAACCCAAATGTATCGCCCCAGTCCGCCGTCAGGCCCGCGCCATCGCGCGAGCGACCGAGGTACTCCGCCGCCCGGGCAAGCAATCCGATGGCGACCAGAATTGCGCCTGCGCTGCCTACCAGACGATGCGCCGCAGGAGCGCCACGCCTGTGATCACTGTCATCCATGCAGGGCAGGTCGTCGAGCACCAGCGACGCCGCGTGCGTCAGCTCGACGGCCACGGCGGCATCCAATGCATCGGTGAGGTTGCCCCCGGTCGCCTCGGCCACGGCCAGCGTCAGCACCGGCCGCCACCGGCGCCCCCGGGCGCCCTGCAATCCCAATACCACGCGCACGGCCTCATCAATCGGGCCCAGCCCTGCAGGCACACCGGCAGCCGCATCGACGAGGCCGTCATGGATCAACGGAGCCACCCTCGACGTGAAGTCACTCACGTCGGGGTACCTCCGGAAGCGTGAACCGAGCGCGCCGGCTGTCATGCAGAGGCCAGGCCTGTCAGGTGACCGATGTTCTTCCAGAGAATTCGCGCATGGGCCAGCGGCTTCGCCTTGACCAGCTGTTTGCGCATGTATCCTTCAAAGGTCAGCTCCTGGACGTCCCGGTCATTGCAGATCGCGACGAAGCGCTCCCGACGAGCGTCGTCGGAATACCAGAAGTGCTGCATCAGGCCGAGCATGCGGAAGACCCCCCCATGCGTCTTGAGAAACTTGCGACGCGCCTGGGCCAGCGCTTTGGGAGAATCGGTCGCGAGTGCCTCTTCAACGGCCTCGGCCGCAAGCCTGCCCCCCGTCATCGCGTAGAAGATTCCCTCACCCGACGAAGGAGCGACCACGCCTGCCGCGTCACCTGCGAGCACGACGTTTTGGCCGTTGTCCCAGCGAGGCAGAGGCTTCAGCGGAATCGGAGCTCCCTCTTCGCGCAGCGTCTCGGCCTGATCCAGTCCGGTCCGTCGCCGCAGATCACCCACGGAATCGCGCAGTGAAAACCCTTTGCGTGCTGATCCCGTACCGACCGATGTGGTGTCGCCATGCGGAAACACCCACGCATAGAAGTCGGGCGACAGCGTACCCTCGTAGTAAACGTCACACCGGCGCGCGCCAAACGACTCGTCTTCGAGTTGAGGCGATTCGATCACCTCGTGATAGGCAAAGACGAACTGGGCCTGCGCGGCCGACTCAGGCATCGCCTGCCGGGCAACCCGCGAGAGCGCTCCATCGGCCCCAATGACCATGCGAGCCTGAAGGCTCTCCATGGGACCTGTGCGAGATCCACCGGCACGGTAATGCACCCGGGCGATGTTGCTGCTGTCGGTGTCGATGCGTTCAAACGACCCGATGATCCGCTCGGCGCCTGCGGCCGCCGCACGCACACGCAGCCACTCGTCGAAGTGCTCACGGTCGACCATGCCGACAAAGCCTTTGCCCACGGGAATGTCGACGAAGCGACCTTTGGGCGACAAAATCCGCGCGGTGTCGACGCGATTCACCAGCAGATCGACCGGCACATCGAAGTCGGTGAGCAGCTGCGGGGGCACCGCTCCGCCGCAGGGCTTGATGCGCCCGGCCCGATCGAGCAGGACAACGTCGCGACCCGCCAGTGCGAGTCCAGCTTCCCATTCCGCCGCGATGCCTCAGCCCTAACCAGCCACCGGGGAGCAGAGGC
>CAYVPD010000106.1:0-5685 GCA_964453545.1 uncultured Gemmatimonadaceae bacterium | reverse complement strand
CTACTCAGGTTTGCCCTCGAGTGTTCGTCAGGCGGCGATCAAGGGGCCATCGAAGGGCCGTCACGCGGTCATCAAGCCGCTACAACGCGGCGAGTCGCTCCCTCTCGCACGGTGACCCCGAGCACATCGAGACGACTGAGAATGGGCAGCAGGTGCTTGCGCGTGACCGGCAGCACCTCACGAAATTCGGCGGGCCCCAGCCCTTCTCGGCCACCGAGTTCGCTCTGCACCTGACGGGCCGCGGCCTCGAGGGCCTCGGATGCGATCCACAGTGTCTCGTCGAGTCGCACCAACACACCCGCTTCAGTCAGGTGCTCCAGCAGGGCCTCCAGCAATCGGTGATCGCGGAGCGCGTCAGGCAGCTCTGTGAGGGCAGGCGGTGCCAATCCCGCCTCTTGGTAGGTGCGAGCCAGCTCATCATGCACCTGCTGCGTAGCGGCATCGAGAGTGGGTTGGTGCCCCGCGCGTCGGCAACGGCCCTGCGCAAGCTCGATCTCACCTGCTGACGCCAGCTGGGCAATGACGGCGTCAGCCAGCCCGTCAGCGGCTCCGCGTGGCAGCGCCGAGCGCAAGACATCAACCCCCACCTGCGCCCGCCACGGCTCATCGCTGTGCGCCCGATCGAGGCGCTCGAGCATCCGTGCACCAAGCTCGGCGACGAGCGCCCCGGAGACCCAGCGGTCGGCGACCTGAACCACCCCTGTGGCCGCGGGTGCGTGTTTGGGCGCGACACCAGCCACCACGGGCAGGAGTGCTTGCGAGATGCCCGCAGCGCCCGCGAGATCGAGGGCGCCCCTGACCCGGGCCTCCGGATCGCTCGAGTGCAGAGCCTCCAGCGCTGCTTTGTCATGTGCGTCGAGGCGCGCGCGTTTGGGCGCCAAAGGCTCGGCGGTGCGCCCCCCGGCGATGGTCGTGACCGGGCTGTAGGAGCGCAGCACGAAGGGCTGACCTGCCCGGGCGCAGATGGGGCGTTCCGTGCGCAACTGCACCCAGCCGGCCTCTCCCGGGCCCAACGACCCGGCATCGGACTCGAGCAGCACTACGCGCGCCATGACCTCATCGGTACCTACGTGCAGTCGCACCCGCTGGTTGTGCCCCAATTGCCATGCGGTATCGTCGAGCAGCGTGACCCACGCGGTCACGATCGACGTGGCGGGCCACTGCGGCACGCCCACCAGCGTCTGGCCCCGCTGGACGTGCTCCAAGTCGATGTCGTCGCCTGTGAGCGCGACCGCCGTGCGCGATCCCGGTCCGGCCTCAGTCACGGCGATGCCCTGATGCTGCAGCCCGCGTACTCGGGCCTTGCGCCCGACCTCAGCCGCGGCCCCGGGCCCTGATCCGGACGTCGCCGGAAGCAGATGCACGCTCTGCCCTTCCCTGAGGGTGCCTGAGAGCAGCGTGCCGGTAACCACGGTGCCCGTGCCACGAACGCTGAAGACCCGGTCGATCGGCAGCACCACGACGTCATCAGCATCGGCCCCGGGCAACGCGCGTGCGGCCGAAAGCAGCGACGAACGCAGGGTTTCGATGCCCTCCCCACTAACCACACTGACCGCAATCATCTCGGCGTCAGGCCAGGGTGTGCCAGCCAGCAGCTCACGCACTTCTTCGCGCACGAGTTCAAGCCAGTCCGGCTCGACCAGATCGCTCTTGGTAAGGGCTACAATGAGGCACCTGACGCCCAACAACTGCACGATGGCCAAGTGCTCTCGCGTTTGCGGCATGATGCCCTCATCGGCCGCCACGACCAGCAGGGCGAGCTCCATGCCGGTGGCCCCAGCGAGCATGTTGCGCACGAACCCTTCGTGCCCCGGCACATCAACCACGCCGAGGCGCACGTCGTCCGCTTCCAGCTCGGCGAAGCCCAGCTCGATCGTGATGCCGCGCTCGCGCTCCTCTTTGAGTCGGTCGGTCTCAACGCCCGTCAGCGCTTTGACCAGCGCCGTCTTGCCGTGGTCAATGTGCCCGGCCGTGCCCATAATGCGCTCGATCATGTGTCGGCCGTGGGCGGGAGATTAGCCGAGGGCGGCGGGTCCACCGCTGCTGCCGGCGGCAGCAACGCCGCGAAGATGCGAAACGCCTCGAGGGGGCGCGTGCCGGCCACGTGATAGGTGATGAAGTCGCTCAGCAGCTGCAGATGGGGGCGCACGTGGGCCAGCGCGTCGGGCAGCTGCCCCTCAAGCAAGAGTTCGAGCTGGGCCCGCGCCCCGGGGCCAACCCGCGGCCCGGCGCTGGACACACCGCATTCGGCGCAGCGCAGACCGGCAGCCTCGAAATCAAAACGCGCGACTTCGTCAGCACCGAACGTCTGAGCGCAGGTCACGCACAGGTCGAGGTGCGGCCGGTAGCCCAGAGCCACCACGAGTCCCCAGCCCTCGCGCAGCAGGGTTGCACTGACGTCGCTTGGCTCTGCGCTCTCGAGGGCATCGAGGGCCTCCGCAAGACGTGCAAACAACTCCGCATCTCCGCCCTCGCCCCCGTGCCGCAGCACGAGTTCGCCGAGCACTGACGCCGCAGCCAGTCGTAGCGGATCGCGCCCAAGTCCGCGCCGCGGATGGCGCACCACGAACTCCTTGAGCGTCTGCAGATCACGTGTCGACTTCACGTACATCGACAGCTCCCCCTCGGCAAAGGTGTCGAGGCCTGGAGCCGTCTTTGAACCGGGGCGCCGTACGCCACGCGCCATGACCGAGACGACGCCCGCGTCGCGCGTGAGAAAGCGCAGCACCCGGCTGGTTTCGCTGTACGGATGCGCCCGCAGCAGCACCCCCGGCGTGGTGACGAGGCTCACCCCAGATTTCGGATGCGCGTGATCAGGGTCTCACGCCGCCGCTCGAGCTCGGCGCGCTCCGATCGGGTGCTCTCGCTCTGCAGCGCCTCGAGTCGCTCGTCGATCTGCACGACTTCGAGCATCAACTGGCGGCGCTGCGTCACCGTATCAAGGCCCGCGCCCGGGACCGCAGTCGGGCCTGGACCTGCCGCGCCTGCAGCGCCCGCCGCACCCGGTGCCGTGCCCCGAAGCGCAGCCCACAGCCCCGCCCCGGTGAGCAGGAGCGCGAGCACCACGGCCAGCTCCCGCAGCGGCAACCCCCGTGCAGACGCCTCAAGCGTGATGCGCACCTCACCGCCCTCGGCGGAACTGCCGACATAGCGTCGGAACCTCAGCCCCGGCTGTACCTCAACCGATTCGACCGCCTCGAGACCTGACGCACTCAGGTCGGGAGCCGGCTCGGCGACCAGCAGTTCGACCTGCCGCGTGTCTGGGGTGAGCGGCACCACAAAACCGTCGAGATCGGCGACCTCGTAGCGCAAAATGAACTGGCGCTGCCCCGGTGGAATCGGGCCTGCGAGTCGCAATACCCCGCCGTCTGTCTGAGCCGCATCGGGTGAGAGATCACCTCCCCCCACCAGAATGCCTGCAATGCCGTCGGGCAGCGGATGCCGCCACGTGACGCCCTCAGCGCCCGCAGCAACCAGCGTGACATCGCCCTCGTTGGCCACCTCGAAGAGGTCGGTGATGCGCCACGGCCCGGTCGCAGTTCCGTCGGCCGACGCCCCCGATGCCTCTGCCACGATGTAGCGCATGGCCACGGGGAGCGCTGCACCCTGCAGCGGGGCCGAAGCGGTATCGTGCACTGTGATACGGTACACCGAGTCGAGCTGCGCTGCACGCGCTACGGGGCGCCCAAAATAGAGAATGCCTTGATGGCGCACCGAGGCGAAGTAGACGTCGCCATCAGACTCCGAGGTGGGGAGCGTAGGCAGACGAAAGCTGAACCCGCCGTCGGCTGCGCTCGGCACGGTGTCGATTTCACCCGCCTCGGCCATCGAGATGCGGTGCAAGATGACCTCGATGCCGGCCATGGGTGTGCCGCCCCGCTCCACCTCACCCCGCAAGATCGGCGGCGCCCCAACCTGGCCCCCGGCTTGGGCCCCGCCCTGGGCCGCGCCCTGGGCCGCGCCCTGAGCCGCAACCGGGCTTGGGGCGACCAATGCCGCGGCCAGAAGCCCCACGAGGATCCCGATTCCGCGCATCACTCGGACTCCCCGCATCACCATCGCCGACTCACGGCTGGAAGCGCCCAAAGTCTTCTGGGCGCAGCGTCTTGAGATAATCGGCCAGCTCCTGCCCGCTGATGGGCTCTACGACCGAGGTGCCTTGGGTGTCCGGCGCTGCTTGGTCGAGCGGCGAGTCCATGAGCGTAATCTCAGCCCGGCCGAGCAGGTCTTCACGCACCCGCACCGGAGCGTCGTGGCTCAGCGCCAGCACAATCGCATCAGACGGACGCGCATCAAACTCGACCTTGTCAGGCTGGGTCTCGACCGTGATCTCGGCCATGTACGTTCCCTGCTCCAGCCCCTGAATGTCGACCAACACCACCGCACCGCCCAGCCGCTCCAGCATGGTCACCAAGAGATCATGCGTGAGCGGGCGCGGTGTGGTCATGCCGGTAAGGCGAATGGCAATCGCGTTCGCTTCAGCCGGCCCGATCCAGATCGGCAATGAGCGCTCCCCCTCGACCTCGCGCAGCACAACTACGGGCGTGCGCGTCGCCGCGTCGATGCCCAGCCGCTGTACCTGTACTTCGACAAACGTCACGAGTCACTCGTCGGGGGTTTGAACGTCTGGAGGTTGAACGTCTGGGGATTGAGCCTTAGCGCTCTACCGCCGTCTTCAGATCAGACACGCGGTCCGTGGCCTCCCACGGAAAGAAGCGCACCCGGTCCGTCCCGGCGGCCGGCGCCTTGGCCTCGGGGCCCATGATCTCGGGCTTGCCTTCGACGCACTCGCGACCAAAATGGCCATAGGTGGCCGTCGGCAAGAAGATCGGCGAGCGCAACCCGAGCTGCGAGATGATCGCAGCCGGGCTGAAGTCAAACACCTCGCGCACCGCCTGCTCAATGCGCTCATCGGGTACAACACCCGTGCCAAAGGTGTCGACAAAGATCGAAACCGGCTGCACCACGCCGATGGCGTAGGCCAGCTGAATCTCGCAGCGCCGGGCCAGCCCAGCCGCGACGATATTCTTGGCTGCCCAGCGCGCCGCGTAGGCGGCCGAACGGTCGACCTTGGTTGCGTCTTTGCCGCTGAACGCACCGCCACCGTGACGCCCGGCACCGCCATAGGTGTCGACGATGATCTTGCGCCCGGTGAGGCCCGTATCGCCGTGCGGCCCGCCGATCACGAAGCGACCCGTCGGATTGATGTGAAAGGTGCAATTCGACGGATCAAAGAGCTCGTCGGGCAGCACGGGCGCGATCACCTCGCGGCGCACGACGTCAGCGATCGTGGCGTTGTCGACGTCAGGATCGTGCTGCGTGCTGACGACCACCGTGTGCACACGCACGGGGCGGTCGCCGTCGTAGGCGAGCGTCACCTGCGCCTTGCTGTCGGGGCGCATCCACGGCACGGTGCCGGCGTGACGCAGCTCGGCCATGCGCTTGGTGATACGGTGCGAAAAGACCGCCGGTGCCGGCATGAGCTCGGGCGTCTCGTCGCAGGCAAAGCCAAACATCATGCCTTGGTCGCCCGCACCCCCGGTATCAACGCCCTGTGCGATGTCGTTGGACTGCTTGTCGAGCGTCGAAAGCACGGCGCAGGTGTGGGCGTCGATGCCGTATTCGGAGCGGTCGTAGCCGATTCGAGCCAGCGTATCACGCACGATCTGGGGCAGGTCGACGTAG
>CAYVPD010000105.1:0-5784 GCA_964453545.1 uncultured Gemmatimonadaceae bacterium | reverse complement strand
CCGTGCGAGAAGCTCGAATCTTTTGACGCCCCCAACCCGCAGGCAGTTGCCTGTCATCGACTTGAACGAGTGCGCCCTGGCTGCGCTCGAACCGGAGAGACGATCGTGATCGATCAGCCACGCCGAGTGGAAAAGCCCTGGGGGCATGAAATCATTTGGGCCGAAACCGACGATTACGTCGGAAAAATCCTGCATATCAAGGCCGGTGAGGCCCTCTCGGTGCAGTATCATGTGCAGAAAGACGAGACGATCTGCATGCTCAACGGCACGATGAAGTTCCGGGTCGGGCCGTCAGAAGACAAGATGGAGGAGTTCGTCATGTCACCCATGGATCGTTATCACACCCGACCAGGTGAGGTACATCAGATGATCGCCGTGACCGATTGCGATGTGCTCGAGGCCTCAACTCCGCATCTCGACGACGTGGTGCGACTGCAAGATCGCTACGGCCGCGTCTGAGCCCGTCGCGCGCCCGGCCGCGGGCCGGAGTTTGATGGGTCTGCGCGTCTGGATTCACGGCACGAGCTACGGTATGCTTTCGCGGCGCGAAGCGCCCAAGGCCCCCATCTCACCGATGCGAGGTCCCCTGAAACGAGGAGCGGGAACGTGCAGGAACCCATGAAGGTGCTGGTGACGGGTGGCGCAGGGTTCATCGGCTCGCATGTAGCCGAGGCGTATCTGCGCGCAGGGCACGAGGTCTTCATTGTCGACAACTTTGCCACGGGCAAGCGGGAAAACCTGCCGGCCGAGGCGACGTTTCTCGAGGCGAGCATCGCCTCGCCCGAGGTGGCCGAGCTCATCGCCGAGCAGCGCTTCGACCTGATCAACAACCACGCGGCACAGATCGACGTGCGTGTCAGCGTGGCCGATCCCCGTCGTGATGCTGCGACCAATCTCGATGGCCTGCTCAATCTGCTCGAGGCCGCTCGGGCCGCCGGCACGCGCCGCTTCATTCATGTCTCGAGCGGTGGCGTGGTCTATGGCGAGCCTGAGGTGCGCCCGACGCCCGAGACCTACCCGAAGCTGCCCTTGTCGCCCTACGGCGTCACCAAGCTCACGGGTGAGTACTACCTGAACTTCTACCGCCGCATTCACGGGCTTGAATACGTTGCGCTACGCTACGGCAACGTCTTTGGCCCACGCCAAGACCCCCACGGAGAGGCTGGGGTGATCGCCATCTTCTGCAATCGCCTGCTGGCCGGCGAGGGGCTGAGCATCTTTGGCGACGGCGAGCAGACGCGCGATTACGTCTACGTGCACGATGTCGTGACCGCCAACATGCTCGTCAGCTCCATGCGCCTCGAGTCGAGAGAAGAGCCCCCGACGCTCGACGAATGGGCCTTTAACGTTGGTACCGGTGTAGGAACATCGGTCAATCGTCTGGCCGACGTGCTGGAGCAGATTGCGGAATGCACGCCGGGTCGCGAGTACCATAACGAGCGGCCGGGTGAGCTGCGGCATTCGGTCATCGATGCTGCAAAGATCGGGGTGCGGGGCTGGGCGCCCTCGCGCACTCTGGTCGAGGGGCTCAAGGAGACTTTCGCTCACATTGCTCAACAACGGATCAACGCCACGTGACCCTGTTTTCGCTTTTGGCCACTCTGCAGGCGCGCACACCGACCAGTCCGCTCGACATGATTGTGGGCGGAACGCTTCCGACCAAGGTGGTGCTGCTCGTGCTCGGCAGCTTTTCGCTGCTCTCCTGGTGGATCATTGTCTGGAAGCACCGGCAGTTTCGAGTGGTCCGACAAGAGGGCCAGCGTTTCGTTGACGCGATGGAGCGGGCGCAGCGCCTCGAAGACGCCTACAAGGCGGTGCTGAGCCTGCCTGATTCGCCCTACGGACGTGTCTTTCGTCAGGGCATCAACTTCTTCAGCGAACTGCGCCCGGGCGGCCTGCGCGAGGGTGCTCAGGTCCAGGGCCTCTCACCCGCGCAGCTTGAGGCGCTTCGCCTCGTACTTGAAAAAGAAGAGGCCGAGGAGCGCGACGAGCTCTCACACGGCTTGTCCTGGCTCGCTGTCGTCGGTACGGTCTCGCCCCTGATGGGGCTGCTGGGCACGGTGATCGGTGTCATGAACGCCTTTCTCGGCATCACCGCCACCGGGTCGACCAACATTTCTGCGGTAGCACCGGGTGTGGCCGAGGCCCTGATCACGACGGTCGCCGGGCTCTTCGTCGCAATTCCTGCGGTGATCTTCTACAACCACTTCGTCTCACGCCTCAATCTGGTGAGCGGAGAGCTGGAAGGGTTTTCGAGCGAATTCATCGGCACGCTCGCGCGCGAGGGCCGGGTCTGATGAACCGCCGCCGCGGCAACCGCAGCGATCTGCCGCTCTCGGCCGAGATCAACGTTACATCTCTGGTCGATGTCGCCTTCACGCTGCTTGTGATTTTCATCATCACGGCGCCCGCGCTTCAGGGCGGGATCGAGGTCGAGGTGCCCGAGGCCGACGTTGAGCCGATTCGCACGGCCGAAAACGCGCTCATCGTCACCGTCGAGGCTGACGGCACGATCAACCTTGAGCAGACGCCACTCTCGATTGATGAGTTTCGTACGACGTTTCCGCAGCTGATGGAGGCCGCCCCTCGCGAGATGGTGTATCTGCGAGGCGATCGGCGGGCCGCCTACGAGGTCGTCGCCCAGGTGATCTCGGTCATCGCTCGCAGTGGGGTCAGCTGGGGGCTCGTCGCCGAACCCTGGCAGCGAGACTGAGTCGGGGCACGCGCGATCATGGAATGGGCGCTACGCCGCGAAGAAGGAGGGCCACCCCGACTGGCGTTCTGGGTGTCGTTGGCCCTGCACAGCTTCGTGGTTCTTGCACTGTTCGCCGGTTCCTGGCTGGAGCCGGCACCCCTCGACTTTGCGACCTATCGCATCGAGATGGTGGCCATGCCCGCGCAGCAGGCCGAGCTCGATCAGCCCGAGCCCGCATCATCTGACCTGGTCGTGGAAACACCTGACCCGGTACAGCCGGAGCCGGAGCCCGAACCCGACATTCCGCCGCCGCCCCCCGATGACACGCGCCCGGAGCCTGAGCCGGAACCAGAGCCGGCAGAGCCCGAGCCTGAACCAGAGCCAGAAGCGCCGAAGCCGGAGCCCAAGCCGACACAGGCATCTCCGACGCCGCGCACCCAGACCGACCCCGAGCGCGAGGCCGAGTCTGACGCCGGAAGCGACGTCAATGTGCGCCTCGAGGGTGTGCGCCGCGACTACCCGCAGTACTACGAAAACATCATTCGCCAGATCGAGCGCTGCTTCACGCCGCCTGGAGGTGTTCGGGCCGTGACCGCCGTACTCTACTTCGAGATTCGGCGTGACGGCACAGTCACCGGACTGCGCTTCGTGCAGCGGTCGGGCCTGCCCGACTTCGACCTCTCCGCCCTGGCCGCGATCGGCGACTGCGCCGGCCGTCAGGGGCGTTTCGGCGTTCTGCCTGACGACCTGCCCTACGATCGGCTCCCTGTACAGTTCACCTTCCGCCCCCGTTGAGTTTTTGAGGATGCCTCGAGTGAAATCACTTGCGACTCTGTTTGCTTCGCTCGGTCTTGCCGTCGTGGCGCTACCTGTGGGCCTCGCCGCCCAAGAGGAGCAGCTACCCGGTGTCTCGCTGTCGCTCGATTACGAGACCGCTTACACGCCGGCCTTGGCGCTTCAGCCGTTTTCCGGCCGCTTCGGTGGGGAAGGGGTCGCGCCCGGGGTTGAGGCGATCATCGGGCGCGATCTGTCGTACAGTGATCGCTTCGAAGTCATCGACTCGCTGCCGGCTGCGCTCGGGCAAGACGTCGACTATGCGCTTTGGGACCGGCTCGGCGCGGTGTATTTGCTCACCGGGCAGGTTGAGGGGAGCGGAGAGGGCTTCGTGCTGCTGCTGCAGCTTCATGAAGTTTTGTACGGGCGGGTGCGCGAGCAGGGGCGATTCGCACTGCCCCAGCCCTCGGATCCCGATTTTCGCATGGCCGTCCACCGCGCGAGCGACGCAATTGTCGACTGGGCGTTTGGTGAGCCCGGCATGGCGGCATCGCGCATCGCGTTCGTACAGCGACGCTCTGATGGCACCAAAGAACTCTACGTTATTGATTCTGACGGCGAGAACCTGCAGCGCATAACGGAGCGCGGAGACGTGGTTGCGTCTCCATCGTGGTCGCCGAACGGTCGGCGACTTGCCTACATGGCCTATGACCCGACACAGGTCATTATCGACCACGATCTGGTCACGGGTATCGAGACGCGGCTCGATCCGGGTCGCCCCGGTAACTATCTCACCCCGGCGTGGTCGCCCGACGGCGAGACGCTGGCGTTCTCGGTGCAGGGTGCTCGTAACCGTTCCGGTCTGTACACGTGGAATGTGACGCGGTCTTGCTGCCTGGCCTCGCTGACCGAGGGCCCGTGGCAAGACTTCTCGCCCAGCTTTTCTCCCGACGGCCGCTGGGTTGCCTTCAATTCGACGCGACTCGGCTCGCGTGTGCCGCAGATCTACGTGATTCGCACCGATGGTGGCGAACCCGAGCTGTTGTCTCCATATGCCTATGACAGCGATGGCTTCTATACCGCACCCGACTGGTCGCCGATTGGTGATATGGTTGCGTTCAATGGGCGCTTGAATCGTCAGGGCCGATATCACATTCTTGTCGCGCGCATGGGCGAGGGTCGCCGCATTTTGCAGCTGACCAACGAAGGAAACAACGAAGCCCCTTCGTGGGCTCCTGACGGGCGCCATCTGGTTTTCGTCGGTGAACGGGTCTGGGGCCGAGGTCTCTTCGTGGTCGACAGTCGCACCGGTCGAGTACGTGTGATTCGGCGCGGTGTTGAGGTCGCTGATCCGGACTGGTCTCCCCGCCTTGGGGGCTGACGCCTGCACGAAGAGGTGCCAAGACGACCCCTTTTTTGATATCTTGGCAACAGTTTCTGGTAATGAGCCGTTGCGCAGTCATGGGTTTCGCGGTATTTCACTCCGCAGGTTCACTCTTTCAACATCGTGGAGCAGCACGAATGAATCGTCGTCTTGTCGTTCCCGCTTTGGCCGCCGTTCTCGTCTTGGCCGCCTGCAAGAAGGACCCGCCGCCGCCGCCCGCACCGACCGGCCCCACTGCTGAAGAGCTCGCAGAGCAGGCCCGCCGCGACTCGATCGCTGCTGCCGAGCGCGCCGCTCGTGAGGCCGCCGAGGCCGCTGCTCGCGAGGCTGCTGCCCGTGAGGCTCGCCTGCGTGAGGCACGCGCCACGCTCGAGCAGGTCGTGTACTTCGACTACGATGAGTCGTCCCTGCGTTCGGACTCCGAGTCGACCCTGCGCGCCAAGGCCGAGATTCTGCGGTCGTCGCCTTCCGTGAGCATCCGCATCGAGGGTCACGCCGACGAGCGGGGCACCAACGAGTACAACCTCGCGCTGGGCAACGCCCGTGCCGAGTCGGTCCGTCAGTTCTTCACGTCGTTCGGCCTCGATGCCAGCCGCTTCGAGATCGTCTCATATGGTGAGGAGCGTCCGGCGGCTCAGGGCAACAGCGAGTCAGCTTGGTCGCAGAATCGTCGAGCCGAATTCGTGGTGACCGGCGGCGACATTCAGATCGTCGGCATGTAATTATCTGCTCCCCTTCGGCCGCTCCGGGTCCAGCACCCGGGGCGGCCGAGTGTGGGGGTTGAAGGAATCGCAAACGTGAATTTCATGAATCGCCCGGCGAGGAGGACGCTGTTCCTGCTCGCCGCATTGTCGTTTTCGGGCGGGTGTGCAACGAAGGGCGACCTGCGCAACCTGCAAGACGAGGTGCGCCAACTGACCGCGCGTCAGGA
>CAYVPD010000104.1:0-5867 GCA_964453545.1 uncultured Gemmatimonadaceae bacterium | reverse complement strand
GTCGGAGCTGGGCACGCCGTTTCTCAACATCATGGGGCGCACGGCGAGCAGCGCTGACAATGCGCAGGCCGTCAGCTTTTTCATGATCAACGACGACGGCATTTTTCTCATCAAGGCGCCCGAGGGCCGGGCGGCTTCGGAGGCGCTCAAAGACCTGCCGCCCAAGTGGTCAGACTGGAGCGAGGCCGATTGGCTCGCCGCCGCCGAGCAGGTCAAAGTGCGCGTGGGCGATCGCCGACTCGACTTTCCGCGCGACTGGCCCTACTACCTCGGCTGGAACGCCCAGCACTCCAACGTACCGGGTTCGACGGTGTTTTTTCCGGTCGTCGACTGCACGCGCCAGTACATCAACGCGCTCATGATTCTGGCCACCAACGGCATGTTCTTCGTCGACGACTGGCAGCGCTTCAAGCCCCGCAACCTCATCGAGATTGCGGCATGGATCGGCGGCTCCCTCGGCATCACCGAGCCGATTCCGTATCACGTGATCGGCGGGCTGAAGTGGATCCGGAACGGTATTTTGCGCAAGGACTCCCCGGGCCCTCTCGGCTTCGGCAACACGCTGCGAACCGATTACGGCTGCTTCTTTCACATGCAGAACCTCATGCTGATCGCTCAGGGCATGGGGCTCGGCGGATGGGTGCATGGCTCCGTCTTTCCGCCCTACATCTGGCAGCGCGACGAATCAAAGGGCTGGTATGGCCTCGGCTTCCGCATGGCTGAGCCCAAGACGCTCTCGCCCACGCCGCCGGTGCCGGCCTCGCAGGCCAACCCGGTCGGCATCGACGGGGTGCTCGAGTCGCTAAGCCCGCCTTATGTGTCTTCGATGCGTGAGGCAGTGGAGCGGGTGATCGAGCACAAATACGGCGAGACCTCGGGCGGCTACGGCGATAGCACGGTGTTTCCGCGCTCGTACCGACGCGCCGAAGACGCCAAGGCGTTTGCGCACGTGGGCACGCGCTTCAAAAAAGAAGTCGTGGAATACGTCACCGAGGTGTGCGAATACATCGTCGATCGCTACGGGCGCTTTCCGGCGCATGTCGACGCCTTTTACACGCCCGGGGTGTGGCTGCAGTTCTCGCACCTCGAGCTCGAGTACTACGACAAGTACTTCGACCCGCGGCTCTACACGCGTCAGGCCGCGCACGACGGCATCTGGCACGGGGCGGGTCGATGAGGTGGGCGCACGGCGCGGGGCCGGCTCGGCAGCACCATTTGGCGCGCACGTTGCGCCGAGGCGTGCTGCTGTTGCTGGTGGTCGGCATCGGCTCGTTTTTCTTGACGCATCCGTGGGATTCGGTGCGCGAGATCTCTGACCCGGTCGAGCATTTCAAATACGGCTCGGTGGGGGCCGACGACGAAAACGGGCTGCCGCTGCGCATTATCGAGGTTCTGCCCACGGTCTTTGCCGACCTGCTGCCCGCGGGCGCGCCCAGCGACCTGTCAGCCTTTGGCTTCATCTACGAGCCCGGGCGCCGCATGCCGGTCGGGTTTTCAGAGCGCGTGCGCATCGTGCCGCTCATCGGCATGAACTGCGCGACCTGCCACACCTCGGTTGTGCGCGTCTCACCCGACGATCGGGGCTACGTCGAGATTGCGATGGGCTCGACAATTCTCGATCTGCAGGGCTTCTTGTCGTTCCTGTTTGCCGTGGTTGACGATCCGCGCTTCTCGTCAGAGACGCTGATTGCTGCCATGAACGAGGTCGAGCCGCTCTCGACGATCGATACGTGGCTGTACACGGCGCTGATTCCGACCATGCGCTCGCGCGTGAAGACGCAGGCCGAGCAGCTGCAGCAGCTCTTCTCTGACGATCATCCGCGCTTTGGGCCGGGCCGTGTCGACACGTTCAATCCCTACAAACTCGTGCAGTTGGCCGCGCATTACCCTGACGGTCTGACGCCCGAAGAGAGCATCGGCACCTCACGCTATCCATCGATCTGGAACCAGCAGGCCAAAGATGGCCTGGCACATAACTGGGATGGCAACGCGATCTCTGTCCAAGACCGGAACGTGGGCGCTGCATTTGGGGCCGGGGCCACACCAAAGACGCTTGATCTCGAAGTGCTGACCGAGGTTGAGGCCTTCATCTCGACCCTGCCGGCCCCGCGTTTTCCCGCGCTGGCCTCGCTCGACCGCGACCTGGTGGCTGAGGGAGAGCAGGTATTTGCGGCGATGTGCGCCGACTGCCACGCGCCCGGCGGCAGCCAACTGGGCGAGGTGATTGCGCTGGCCGAGATCGGCACCGACCCGCACCGCCATCAGTCGTACACGACCAAGCTCAACGACCTCTTCAACTCGTTTGGTGACGGAGAGCCGTGGGACCTCAACGACATGCGCACCACCGACGGCTATGCGGCGCGGTTGCTCGATGGCATCTGGGCGCGCGGGCCGTATCTGCACAACGGCAGCGTGCCGACATTGTGGGACCTTTTGACGCCTGAGGATCAGCGCAACGGCGGGCAGAGCAGCTTGTGGGTAGGCCACGGCGTCATCGATCTCGACCATGTCGGGGTGCGTACTGACCTCACGGAGTTCCAGGGCCGGGCGATGTTCGAACTCGACCTTACGGCCCCGGGCAACAGCAACCAAGGGCACAGCGGGCCAGGCTACGGCACCGATCTGCCCGAGGCGCAGAGGCGCGCGCTGATCGAATACATGAAAACGCTGTGAGCCCCGATCGATGAGCCTACGTTTCGTCTGTATCTCCGACCTGCACCTCGGGGCGCGCAGCAGCATTCTGACCCCCGCACGCGCGCCCTCAGGGGGCGCCGGTGCCTCGGCCAGTGCCACCGACGCAGCCGCCCCAGACCGCAGCGCGCTCGAAGCCTACGGACGCTGCCTGCGGGCGTTGGCGCTCTCCGATCCGGTCTCACCCCCGACCCTGGTCATCAACGGGGACCTGCTTGAGATGGCGCTGAGCAGCCTTTCCAACGCGGCCAACGCGCTCGACTACTTCTTGTCGGCGGTGCTCGGGCCCGAAGAAACGTGGCCCTTTGCGGATCGCATCGTGTTTTTGGCGGGCAACCATGACCATCATCTCTGGGAGTCGGCTCGGGAGTCGTGGCACTTCGAGCAGATTCGCCATCAGCAGGCGCACGACTACCTGCCGCCGGTGCCGCACGTGACCGACGTGGCGGGGCAGATCGGCGACTCCATCGTGATCGACCCGCTGCTCACGGCGCTGATTCGCCGCCACCCGGCACTCGCGCGCTGCGAGGTGCAGGCTGCCTACCCCAACTTCGGCGTCTACGACGCCACGCGCGGCCGGCAGCTGATCTTTCACCACGGGCACTTCATCGAGACCGCGTACCACCTGGTCAGCAAGGTGCGCACGTTCTTCTTTCCCGGTGCCAAGAGCCCCGAAGATATCGCGGGCATTGAGTCTGAAAACTTTGCCTGGATCGACTTTTTCTGGTCGACGCTCGGGCGCTCGGGCGATGCGGGCCAAGACGTCTCGCTGATCTATGACAAGATGCGCAGTTGGGATGAAATCCGCTGGCTGCTGCACAACGTAGCCGTGAGCGTGGTCGGGGGAGGGCACAGCATCAAGGGCTTCATCAAGGGCGCTGAAACCGCCATGCTCTCGGCCTTTCTCGATGCGACGCTGGGCCGCTTGAGCAGCATGGAGGTGCACCAGTCGGGTGAGCCCCTCACCAAGGCCGCTGCCGAGGGGCTGACGCGCTACGTCGAAGGGCCGCTGCGACGTCAGGTCGAAGAGACGTGGGGCCAGACCGCGCCCAATACCACACTGGTGCTCGGCCACACCCACAAGCCCTTCGAGATGACCGAGCGCTTCGACGGCTTTGCGGGCGAGGTCGAGGTCTTCAACTCAGGTGGCTATTTCGTCGACACCCCGGAAGAAGAGCGCTGCCATGGCGGCTCGGTCATCTTGGTCAACGACGAACTCGAGACTGTGGCCGTGCGCATGTATGCCGAAGACGCACTTGGGCGCCGTCCGTTTGTCGCGCAGACGCAGGTGGTTGATGGCGCACGCGACGCGTTTGCCGCAGAAATCGCAGCCCTGATCGAAGCCAATCCCGAGCCATGGGATGCCTTTGCTACTTCGGCCAGCCGGCAGGTACAGCGCTGCCGTGACGTCATGAAAGACCGCATCGTCCAGCGCGACGAAGAACTCGAGCCCGACATCGCTGAACCCCGGTAAAAACGCCATGAAAGCCATGATTCCGGCGCACCCCGTGCGTCACGCTCGTCGCCGCCTGGCCCTCGTCGCACTCGCGCTCGTCGCGCTCGTGGGCGCGACCGGCTGGAACTACCTGTTCCGCCAAGACATCGCCCAGTACGACGATATCGAAGACTATTTCTTGTACGGCTCGACGGGCACCGAGCGTGTCGACGGGCTGCCGTATTGGATCTGGCGCGTGCTGCCCGACGTCTTTGCCAACCTGATGCCGGAACCGGGCGCGGGCTACGAGGCTTTCGGGCTCGTGGTCACCGACGAGGCCGACATGCCGCTCGGCCTCACGCGTGTGCGCATCGGGTTTGACCGTGTCGGGACCACGTGCGCGCTGTGCCACCTCTCGGTCGTGCGCGACTCGGTGGGTGCGCCGCAGCGCCTCTACCCCTCGGGCACCAATGTCGCCTTTGACGCACAGCGCTACTTCAACTTCTTGTTTGCCGCCGTCAACGATGCGCGCTTCAACGCCGACGTGCTGATGCCCGCGATCGCAGCCGCCGGCGCCGATCTCGACCCGATCGAGACGATGCTGCATCGCCACGTGCTGATTCCGATGGTCCAAAAGCAGGTGCGGGCCATGCAGAACCGCTTCAGCTGGTGGTACGAAGTGCCGCAGGCTGGGCCCGGTCGCTGGATCGCCTTCAATGACCTCAAGTACTTCTTTGCCGAGCAGCCGCGTGACGGGTCGATCGGCAATCCTGACGTGCCCCCGCTCTGGAACATGGCGCCGCGCGAGGCCAATGGCGCCATTCACTGGGATGGCATGTCAGACGACCTCTGGAAGAGCACGCAAAATGCGATGATCGCGCCGGGCGGCATGCGTGTGAGCGACGTGCCCTGGGACAACGTGCGCAAGCTCGTCGAATGGTGGATGCATCAGCCCGTGCCAGAGTATCCGTGGCCTGTCGATGAGGCGCTGGCGACTGAGGGGGCTACGGTGTGGGCGCAGAACTGCGCCGACTGCCACGAGATCGGCAATCCCAACGCGGGGCGGGTGATTGCCATCGACGAGATCGGCACCGATCCCCATCGCTACGACCTGCTTACCCCCGCGACCGTCGAGGCCTACAACAACATGGCCTGGCATGAATACGGCTTTGACCCGCCCCAACTGCGCAAGACCGAGGGCTACGTCGCACAGCTGCTCGATGGCGTGTGGTTGCGGGCTCCCTACCTGCACAACGGCTCGGTGCCGACCCTCGAAGACCTGCTCAAGCCCCCGGCAGAGCGCCCCGCGCAGTTCTATCGCGGCAGCGATGTCTACGACCGTGATCGGGTCGGCTACGTCTACGAGGGCGAGGGGGCGGGCAGCTTCTTGTATGACACCACGCTGCCGGGCAACGGCAACGGGGGACACCTCTACGGCACGACCCTCGACGCGTCGCAAAAAGCTGCCCTGCTCGAATACCTCAAGACGTTCTAAGGAGCCATCATGGATGGGCTTATGCCGGTGATTGCATGGGGCGCGGGGCTCTTCGCCCTGTTCGTCGTGGTGGCCGTGGGTTTCAGCGCGCGCAGCATGGTGCGCCCGGGGCGCATCAAGGTGTGGACCGACCCCAAGCGCGAATTTGGCGCCGACTTTGAGTCGATCACCTTTACCACCAGCGACGACGTGAAGCTCGCGGGGTGGTTCATTCCGGCGGCCCGCGGTGCCGCCGAGAGCGGCGCG
>CAYVPD010000103.1:0-5889 GCA_964453545.1 uncultured Gemmatimonadaceae bacterium | reverse complement strand
AGGCGGGTGAAAGGCCCCGACAAGGTTCTTTCCCGCCGGGGTATCGACGCCGGTCTTGCCTCCGACCGAGCTGTCGACCATCGCCACGATCGAGGTGGGCACCTGCACGACGGGAATGCCGCGCTGGAAGGTCGCCGCCACAAACCCGGCCAAGTCTCCCGTCACACCTCCCCCAAGGGCGATCACACCCCCGTCGCGCGACAGCCCCTCGCCAAGCAGCGCATCGCTCAGCCCCGCCCACGCGCTGCGGTTCTTGTGCGCCTCGCCGGCCGGAAACGTGAACAATGCCGGTCGGGCACCAACGGCGTCAAACGAGGCCTGCACCCGCTCGCCGTAAAGTTCGGCCACGGTCTCATCGCTGATGATGGCCCATTGGCGAACACCAGGCGCGGCTTCGGTCGCAAGGGCTCCCACATGATCGAGCAACCCGCGTGCGATGCACACGTCGTAGTTGCGCCGACCCGCGTCGGCCTCAACGTGCACCCGCGTCATTTCTGGGAATGCGATGCCCTGATTCATGCCCCACCTCCCGGCCCGGCCGCCGAAGGCCGCGCGACCCCGACGGTCATGCTCGGAAGCTGTCCGTCAGGGTTGCCGATGCGCAGCAGGGCCAGCGGTATCCCCTCGATCTCGACCGCTTCGAGCTGCGCCACGCTGGGCAACCGATCGAGCACCGGGGTGACGGCAGCGATGAATTCATCTCGGTCTGCCACGGCATCCCATGCCGTCGCGAGCATGAGGCCGCCGTCGTCGGAGAGGCCGAAGCGATCTCCGCCCCAGCCCTCGGCGAGTGCCAAAGAAAGGCCCATCTGCTCGAGCCAAATGCGCAGCTCGGCCTGCCCGAGCACGTCGCTGAAGCGAACCGGGTCGAGACGCACTTCCAGCGGAGGGTCGGGGGTGTTGCCCAAAACGCGCGTCGGGTCGAGCACCTGCTCGGTCGAAACGGGGAGCCATTGCTGCAGCACCGCTGCTCGGTCTGGCGAGGTCTGCCATGCCTTGAGGACGAAGCTGGCACCCTCGAGGTACGGAAAGAGCAGCCCTTCTTGCAGCACCTTGGGTGCCGCGGCCAGCGCGGGGTATTGCTCCCGGGCACCCTCGAGGGCCGGACGAAGCATGTCGGCCATCTCCGGAACTTGAGCGATATCGACGGGCTGCCGTTCGCGTGCCTGTGTGATGAACTCCAGCATGACCAGGGTCGCATGCCCCTCGATGGCCGCCTGAGCAGCCGTGCGACGGTCGGCGTCGAGGGCTGGGTCGGTAAGGACCTCAAGATCAACCGTCTGATCTTGAACCGCGTGAACGAGTTCGTGCAGGAGCAGGGGCTCGAGAACCTCAGGGGGCTGGTCATCGAGCACGAAAAGCGCAGTCGAGTCAGGATCATAGAAGCCGGCCACCTGTTCGAGATACACCCCGAGCAGCAGTTCGCGCAGGTCGATCTGGTCGCTGACAAGACCCAGCAGCGCGTAGGCCTCGACGAGGTCACGGGCCCGTGCCTCAGGGAGCTCTTCAGTGAGCTTGGCGCTCAGGTAACGCTCCAGCTCAGCACGCGAGCGTCGCTCGATGCGCACCGGCTCGACCAGCGCCATGCCCGAGCGGCGGGCCAGTTCAGGCAGCATACGCGCGGCCTGAAGCCGCAGATCTGCATCAGAGGACTGCACCCAGACCGTATCGGCCATATCGACAGCGGCATCGTTTCGGGATGCATCACCGCCACAGGCCGCGAGCGTCAGCAGGGCCGGCGCAAGACTCGCGATCAGGGCGGCCCTGCCAAGGGCCGGCTGCGCTCCCGCGCGCACGGGTCTGAGCCTTTGCCGAAGATCGCCGAGCGGATCGAACATGCAGGGTCTACGGTACGAGAGTCGAATGCGAAACGGCCGCATTGCCGGCCGGCTTCTGAACGCGCTTTTCGACGCGCCCTTCCAGAGACAAGATGGCACTGCGCCCGCGAAGAACGAAGACGACACCATCATCTGGCTCTTCAGAGGCCGACGCCACCCGTAGCCGCCTCGTGTGGCAGCTGGTGGTGGCGGTCCTTTTTGTCGCAGCGCTCGGCGCCGGACTGGCGTGGGGCTCGTGGACCAATCTCTGCGCCACTTGCCCATCGGTTGCCCAGATTCGCACGTGGGAGCCCGAGCAGACGAGCAAGTTGTTTGACGCCAAGGGTGAGCTGATCACCGAGCTGGGCTTCGAGCGGCGCACCCCGGTCTCCATTCTCGCGCTGCCCGAATACGTGCCCCAGGCCGTGCTCGCAATTGAAGACGCACGCTTCTACCGGCACGGTGGCTTTGACGTGTGGGGCATCGGGCGAGCCATCTTCGGCGTGCTGACCGGCCAGAACCTGGGCGGGGGCAGCACCATCACTCAGCAGTTGGCCCGCAACATGTTTGAAGACCGGGTCGGCTTCGAGCGTCGATACACCCGCAAGCTCAAAGAGCTGCAGGTAGCCTTGGAGCTCGAGCGTGCCTATGAGAAAGACCAGATTCTCGAGGCGTACCTCAACGAGATCTACATGGGCCGCGGCTACGGCTTTCAGTCGGCGTCGCGCGCGTATTTCGGCAAGAACATCACCGACGTCGACGTCGCCGAGGCTGCGCTTCTGGCCGCGATCTTGAACCGTCCGGGTTTTTATGACCCGTTCCGTAATCCCGAGGGCGCCATGCAGCGGCGCAATCTCGTGATCCAGCGCATGGCCAACGAAGGCTATCTCGATGAAGAAGACGCGGCCGTGTGGAAGTCCGCCCCGCTCCCCGAGCGCGACTATTCCAACGCGTCGGTCCATGGCATCGCCCCATACTTCGAAGAATGGGTGCGCCAGATTCTCGACTCCCGGTTTGGTGAGCAGGTGTACCGGGGAGGACTTCGCGTGCACACGAGCCTCGACCTCGACATTCAGCGCGCTGCCGTCGAGGCCATGAACTGGGGCTGGGAGCGCGTCGAGGCGCAGCCCAACTTCAAGCATCCGAAGTACGCTGAGTTTGATACGGTGACCGCGTTTGAAGGCGCCGAAACACCGTATCTGCAGGGCATGCTCATCGCGCTCGAACCGGAGACGGGCCACATCAAGGCGATGATTGGCGGTCGCGATTTCGAGCAAAGCAAGTTTGATCGGGCCCGCCTCGCTCAGCGGCAGGCCGGGTCGTCATTTAAGCCCTTCGTGTATGCCTCAGCATTGGCATCGGGACTGCCCGCCTCGCACATCGTCATCGATCAGCCCGTCGTGTATCCGCAGGTCAGCGGCGAAGACTGGCGACCCGACAATTTCGATGAAGAGTTCCGGGGCCCGATGACCCTGCGAGAGGCGCTTCGCCTCTCGATCAACATGGTGGCGATCAAGCTCGGCTGGGAGGAGGTCGGCATCGAGACCGTGGCCCAGACCGCACGACGCATGGGCATTGCGACCGAGATCGAGCGCTTTCCGTCGACGACGATCGGCGCCGCCGCCGTGATTCCCCTGCAGTTGGCTGAGGCGTATTCCGCCTTTGCGACGCTAGGGGGCAAGGTGCGCCCGTTCCCAATCGTACGGGTCGAAAACGCCCAGGGTCAGGTGATCTGGGAACCGCAGCCCGAGCGCACGCAGGTGCTCGACTCGCTGCCGGCACGCATCATGGTCGACATGCTGCAAGACGCGGCCAATCGTGGCACCGGGGCCAACCTGCGCAACATCGGTGAGCTGCCCTACGCGGTACCGGCCGCTGGAAAGACGGGCACGACCAACGACGGGACCAACACATGGTTCATGGGCTTCACCCCAAACCTGATGGCCGGGGTCTGGTTTGGCATGGATCGCCCGATTCCGATCGCTGAAGGGCGCCCTCAGGCGACGGGCGGCTTTTACGCCGCGCCCGTGTGGGGACGCTTCATGAAGCATGTGTACTACGGCATGGGCGCATTGGCCACGGAACCGACGCCGACCGCTACAGCGGGCACCTTTGTGGAACCGGCCATGCCGCGCCCGAGCGACTGGCCCACCCTGCCCGGCCTGACCACGCGTGAGGTTGATGCCCGTAGCGGTCTGCTCTGGTCACGCTGGTGCGACGAGTCGAACCGCTACACCGAAATCTTCGTACCGGGCACAGAACCGACCGACGTATGCGATGACACGCGTCGCACCCGGTTCCGCCTGCCCGGGCTTCCGGGCGTCGCAAGCCCGCGCACCTCAGGCGAGCTCAGCCGAGAGCCGTAACTCCCTCGGCGGTGACTCGATGAGAGACCAGCGGACGAAGCGTGGGTTCGCAGGTGTCTTGAAGTACGATCGCGTCGAGGAGCGCTTGGCGGCCGTGCTCGGCCATCGCCTCGTCGGTGGCATGAACCTGCCCGAGCAGGTCTCCGGCAGCGACCGCGTCGCCGGGCGCCACGGTGAGTTCAAAACCCACCCGCAGGTCGATTCGCTGACCCAACCGGGTGCGGCCACCGCCCATCGCCACTACGGCCTGACCCAGCCTGCGCGGGGCAATTGACGCGACCACGCCTGCACGCGGTGCACGAACGTCGACCACTAGCGGAGCCGGAGCCAGAAGCTCTGGGCGTTCGACCACCCGCGTATCGCCTCCCTGTGCCTCGACCAATTGCACCATCTTCTGAAGCGCGCGACCCGAGTCCAGCGCCTGCTGCACCCGCGCCCGCGTCTCAGCCGCGTCGTGGGTTGGTGACGCCGAAGCGCCGCCTGCAACATTGTCAGCGATGCGCAGCATTTCGATGGCCTGCAATACCACCAGTTCACGCAGATCGGCCGGTCCCTGACCGTGCAAGCACTCAAGGGCCTCTCGGGTTTCGAGCCCGTTGCCAATCGCGCGGCCCAGTGGCCGGTCCATTGCGGAGAGCAACGCCACCGTTCGCAGGCCCCGGCGCTCACCGATTGAGACCATGGTGCGGGCAAGCTCGAGCGCCCGCTCTTCTTCGGGCAGAAAGGCCCCGTCGCCAGCCTTGACGTCGAGCACAAGCCCGTCGAGTCCTTCGGCGAGTTTCTTGCTCATGATGCTGGCCGCGATCAGCGGAATGCAGGGCACCGTTCCCGTGACGGAGCGCAAATCATAGAGCCGTCGGTCGAGGGGGGCGATCTCGGCGGTTTGGCCGATCATGGCACACCCGACCTGCTCAAGCACCTGTACGAACCGTTCAAGGGACAGCTGCGTCTCGAACCCGGGAATCGCCTCGAGTTTGTCGAGGGTACCCGTGGTGTGCCCCAACCCGCGCCCCGACATCATAGGCACCCGCAGCCCGAGTTCGGCCGCCAGGGGGGCCAAGGCAAGCGAGACCTTGTCACCGACACCACCAGTCGAGTGCTTGTCGACCTTGACCCCTGCGAGATTCGAGAGATCAAGCGATGCGCCTGAGTCAACCATCGAGCGCACGAGCACATCGAGTTCGTCGGGCCTCAGCCCCTGAAACACGACGGCCATGAGAAAGGCCGACATCTGGTACTCTTCGACGTCGCCGGCCAGATAGCCTTCAAAAAATGAAGCAAGCGCGTCGGCGTCGATCGCTCGACCATCGCGCTTGGCTTCGATGATGTGCGAGGGAATCAGCCCCCGCGAACGATTGGGGCTCAACGCTTCAGGCGCCTGCGAGTGCCCCGAACCGCATCATCGACTCGATCTTTCAACTCGTCGGCCAGCTCCTCAAGTCGCTCATTGGCACCCGAGCGCACATCCGTCGCGACTCGCTGCAGTCGGCGACGTGTACGCCTCCCGCTCTCGGGTGCTGACAAGAGGGCCACCCCGGCCCCGATTACGGCGCCAAGAGCCAGACCGGTCAGAAAATTAAGCACCTGGCCCGAGCGATCATCGTATTCCATCTCTTCATCTCCAAAGCCCGAACCCGGGCTGTTCTTATGCGTTGCTGCAGGGGGCGCAGACCCTCTACCCCGCTGGGTGCCGGCGCACCGCCCTG